>JACRBX010000117.1 GCA_016219225.1 Deltaproteobacteria bacterium | reverse complement strand
TCCGGTTGCCGCCTCCATTTTTTTTGATTCATTATTAACCTCCCTTTTCAGCATGAAACGTATTTACGGCCCCATACTTATTTTTTTCTTTTTTTTTACCCCCTTACCCCTGGAAGGGGAAGAAAAACCCCGTCCGGTCCCGATACCCTGGCAGATATTGTCTCCGGGCCTTTCTTTTTATCGATGGGAAGTCCATTCTCAAAATGTAACGGTGAATACCCTGGCGATCCTTCGAATTGATCCTGAACTTTGGTCTTTTCGGGTGTTTTTTAACCGGGAGCCCAAAACCATTAAGGAGTGGCATCAGAGCACGGGGGCGACAATATTGTGTAATGGGGGATTTTATCAGGAAAATTTTAATCCGGCCGGGAGGATTCTGGTTAATGGGACCTCCTTGGGTCCATTTAAAAACCGCCATATGAAGGGGATGTTTCTGGCTGAACCTCAAAAAGGCTTTGAGCACCTTCCCAAAGCGGCTTTGATCGATTTAAAGGATGACAAGAGTGAAGAAATAATCGCCTCTTACAGCCAAGGGGTCCAATCTTTCCCCATCCTGTTGGACCCCAAAGGGCAGGTTCGGGTCAATCAGAGCAATTTCCAGGCCAACCGAACCGTCCTGGCCCAGGACGGGACCAGGCACCTCTATATTATTATCACGGAAAAGCCCCTTTTTACCCTCTATAATCTGGGACATTATTTGAAAGCCCTGCCTTTTGGATTTCAATTTATTTTGAATCTGGACGGGGGAAATCGTACCCAGTTACTCGTTCAGATCAAGGCCTTTAAATATCTTTTCACCGGCCAGGGGGAGGGGAGCGATCCAACGCGGTTTTTTTTCGGGGAACAGATCAGACTTCCCTCGGTGATTGGGATTTTCCCGAGAGGCCGTCATTGACTCAAGTATTTATCGTCGGTTTTGGTAAATTCGGAAACCGGGCCTTGGCTCAATGGAGGCGACGTGGGGAGAAGGCCCGGATCTGGATCATCGATCATCGGCCGGAAGCCCTGTCGGGGAAGGAGAACCTTCCTGGAATCCGGGTCTTAGCCGACGGCCCGCAATTCCTGACCAGATATCAGGAATCGATAAAGGACAACGATTGGATCATTCCCGCCCTGCCCATTCATCTGGCCTGGGAATGGCTGACCTTGAACTTAAGAAAACGGCCGGGTTATAAAACCGTTGTTCCCCCTGGAAGCTTTGGCCTGAAACTGCCTTACTGCCAACAGTTCGGAGACGGCCTTTTTTTAAGCTATGCCGATTTTATCTGCCCTGAAAATTGTCCGGCCCCTGTGACCCATTGTTTCAAAACCAAAAAAAAGAGAACGATTCCTCTTTGGAAGTTCATCGCCGATCAAAGAGGCCCGAAAATTGCCCTGGAAGTTATTGAAAGCCGGCAATTGGCTCCGGGGGTCGGAGGATTTCCTTTCGGAGAATTAAGGAAACTCCAAATCCGTGCTCAAATGAGCCGTCCCCCCTTTTTTGTGGCTACGGCCTGCCGATGTCATGGGGTAATGCACGGTTTGACCTGGTAGAAGGAGCAGGATACGGGATGCCGGATAGTTGATACGGGATGCTGGATAAAACGCTTTGAATCCATCGAGTGATGCTTCATCCGGAATTCAGTCGCCGATACCCGCCGATAACTATTTTTTTTATTCCAAATCTTGGCAATCTGCACGATCGGCGAAAATCTGCCGATCCGAGTCGATCTGCGTTCAAAAAGGAAATTCCATACCATCAGATTAATGAATCGGGCCGGTATCCTGGTTTCTCTTGACTTAACCGGAGGAGGGTGATAATTTATTAAATTAACTTATCAAAAGCATTAGAAAGGAGCAGGGCAATGATTTTCAAAAAGGGTTTCAGGATCTTCGGATTGGTAGTTTTTGGCATAGGTGTGATGGGTTTCCTATTAGGCTGCGGTAGTGTCCTGCAGGAACAAAAGAAGGAATCTTCCCCTACCCAAATGACTGCCCCGACCATCGCCAAAAAAATGGACCGACCGGACGGCCGATATTACGATTTCGAAGATATACAGATCCCCAATGAATTGAAGATAGATAGTAAAAATTCAAAGACCTTTCAATCCCCTACCGTCTCGGCAGGGCTCCTGGTATTTGACGGCTATGTTGATGTAAAATCGCTGGTAAATTTTTTTAAAGATGTTATGGCCCGGGATAACTGGCAGGCGAAAGGAAATTTTAAGCTCCCCCCAAAGACGATTTTATTGTTTGAAAAGAAGAACAAACGCAGTCTTTTTTTTATTGAAGAAAACATGTTCAATACGCATGTTGAGGTCTGGTTGATTCCCACCCAGGATGTTCAATAGAAACGTATCTCGCATCTCGTATCTCGTAAGAGATAAAACAAAGTACAAAGTGCGAGATACGAGTTACGAAGGACAATAAAAATGACTTCTTTGTTGAAAGATCGGCATATCATCCTGGGGGTCAGCGGCGGTATAGCGGCTTATAAAACCGTTGAGCTCTTGAGGCGTTTGTCCGAAGCGGAAGCCCGGGTAGCGGTTGTCATGACCCGGAATGGGCAGCGCTTCATCACGCCGTTGACCTTTCAGGCCCTGACCCCCCACGGGGTCTATACCGACCTTTTCGATTCCTATCGCCCTGGAGCCATGGACCATATCCAATTGAGTGAATGGGGAGAACTGGTCGTTCTGGCCCCGGCCACAGCCAATTTGATTGCCAAGGCGGCTCATGGTCTGGCCGATGACCTGCTTTCAACCTTTCTCCTGGCCTGCCCGGCCCCCAAGCTTTTTTGTCCGGCCATGAATGTCCGGATGTTTGAAAACCCGGTGGTCCAGGCCAACCTGAACCTGTTGAAGGGATTCGGGCAGTATGTCCTGGAACCCTCTGCCGGGTTCCTGGCCTGCGGACAAACAGGACCGGGGCGGTTGCCTGATGCCGGAATTATTATCGAAAAAATCCTGGACATCCTTTCCCCTCAGGATTTAAAAGGGGAACAGGTTCTCATAACGGCCGGCTGTACCTGGGAAGCCATCGATCCGGTCCGGTTTATTTCCAATCCTTCAACCGGCAAGATGGGTTTTTCCTTAGCCCGGGTAGCCAAGCGAAGAGGTGCCCAGGTTGTTTTGGTCACCGGTCCTACCCATCTGGAGGATATTCCCGACATCTCAACCGTTCGGGTTACCTCGGCCCTGGAAATGCAGGAAGCGGTCTTGAGTGTTTTCCCGAAAGCCTCCATCGTCATTAAGGCCGCGGCCGTATCCGACTACCGCCCTGATGAGGTCTTTTCCCAGAAAATAAAGAAGAAAGAATCCGTTCTCCATTTAAAATTGATCCAAAACCCGGATATCCTCCGCCTTTTGGGTCAAAAGAAGAAAAAACAATTTCTGGTGGGTTTTGCCGCTGAAACCGAAGACCTCTTAAATAATGCCCTTAAAAAGTTAAAAGAAAAAAACCTGGATCTGATTGTGGCCAATCCCATTGGAAAGCCGGAAGCCGGTTTTGGGGGCGATACCAATCAGGTCCTTTTCCTTTTTCCCGATGGGAAAACCATGTCTTTGCCGGTGATGCTCAAAGAAGAAGTGGCCGGCCTCATTTTTGATACCATTGTGAAAAGAAGAGGCCCACGAATTGATGATATCTCACAGTCCTGATCCATTCGACCTCGGTGGATTGGTCGGACAACTCAAAGAATTTCTTGAATTCCAAAAAAATTTGGGTTGGTCTTATTTGCCGTGGTCGCCCAAAAATCCTGAAAACCGGGAAACAGTTCCCGTGGTTATCCATGACTCTTTAAAGGCCTTGTCAAAAGCCATTATCCAGTGCCGGAATTGCCCTTTAGTCCGGGAGCGCCATCAGGCGGTACCGGGCCAGGGGGCTTTCAAGGCCCGTCTGATGTTTGTCGGAGAAGCACCGGGGGTCGAAGAAGATCTACAAGGACAACCTTTTGTCGGCCCGGCGGGACAACTCTTGACCAAAATGATTCAGGCCATCAATTTGCAGCGAGAGGTGGTCTATATCACCAATGTGGTCAAATGCCGGCCACCGGAAAATCGGCAGCCTTTTGAGGATGAGATCAATGCCTGCCGGAATTTCATGGAAGAGGAGATCCGTTTGGTGGAGCCCGAGATCCTGGTGGCCCTGGGAAGTTGTGCGGCCCAGACCTTAACCGGATCGAAGGAAAAGATTTCTGCATTACGGGGCCGTTGGCTGGATTTCCATGGCAGGCGCCTTATCGCCACTTTTCACCCGGCCTTTCTCTTGAGAAATCCCGATGCGAAGCGGGAGGCTTGGGAAGACCTGAAAAAGGTCCGACGGGGGTATGATGGGTTGGAATAAAAGAGTTCGGAGTTCGGAGTTGGGAGTTGGGAGCAGAATCAGGAGACAATGGACGAGCGCTTCGCCCTATTCTTTTTTCAGTCTTTCGTCTTCTTTTTTCCGAACTCTTTGCTCCGAACTCCGAACTTTCTTTTCCTTTTTACCCCGAACCCCGAACTCCGAACTCCGAACCATTATCCGACAGCGCGCCCTGTTTCTCCCAATTATTTTGATTTTCTTAGGTGCTTTATTGGTTGTGCCATTCCCTGTCCTGGCCGCTGAAAAACAACCCGTCTACGTCATAACAGTCGCCAGCTCCATCAACCCTCCGGTGGCGGAGTTTGTCACCAGATCTATCAGAAAGGCCGAAAAGGACAAGGCCGCTGCTCTGGTGATCCAATTAGATACTCCGGGGGGGCTGGATTCTTCTATGAGGACCATTGTCCAGGGCATCCTGAACGCCCAGATTCCGGTCATCGTTTTTGTCTCTCCCAGCGGAGCCCGGGCGGCTTCGGCCGGGGTCATGATCGTCCTGGCAGCCGATCTGGCGGCCATGGCCCCGGGTACCAATATCGGGGCCGCCCATCCGGTCAATATCGGCGGCAAAGACATCGATAAAACCATGTCTCAAAAAGTGGAAAAGGACATGGTGGCCTATGTCCGCAGCATTGCCGATCAACGGAAGAGAAATGCCGACTGGGTTGAATCGGCGGTTTTAAAAAGCGAATCCATTACCGCCGAAAAGGCCCTGGAACTCAAAGTCATCGATTTAATCGCCGGCGACCTGGCGGACCTTTTGCAAAAAATTGATGGTTGGAAGGTGACCACTTCCAAACAACCCAAACTGATCCGGACCAAGGACCTGACCGTGGTCCATCTTAAAGAAAATTTTCGAGATCGTATCCTTCGAACCATCAGTGATCCTAACCTGGCTTATGTTTTGATGATGCTGGGCATGATGGGGATCTTTTTTGAATTGATCCACCCCGGAGGAATTTTCCCCGGAGTGGTCGGTGGGATCTGCCTGATCCTGGCCTTTTTTGCCATGCAAACCCTGCCGGTCAACTACGCCGGGGTGCTTTTAATTGTTTTGTCCATTATTTTTTTTATTGCCGAGGCCAAGGTGATCAGCCACGGACTGTTAACCGTGGCCGGGATTATTTCTTTGACCCTCGGTTCTCTCATGTTGTTTAAAACAGGGGAGGGGCAAGTGGGAATTTCTCTTCAGGTTCTGATTACTTCTGTTTTGGTTATTTCCGGGTTTTTTATTTTGGTCATCTCCCTGGCGGTAAAAGCCTATCGCCGGAAACCTCAGACCGGAAATCAGGGGATCTTGGGAGAACCTGGGCGGGTGCAACAAAGGATTACCCCGGATCATCCGGGCAAGGTTTTTGTCCATGGAGAAATCTGGAACGCCCAATCCGATGAAATCATCGAAGCCGGTGAGGTGATAGAGGTAGTCGGGTTGGAACATTTGCTTTTAAAAGTGAAACGAAAAGGATAGTTCGGAGCTCGGAGTTCGGAGTTAGGAGAAACAAAAGTATTTCAAACTCCGCAATCCGCAATCCGAAATCCGAAATCCGCAATTAAAAGAAAGGAGTTCATTATGTACACACTGGCTGTCATTGTTGTATTGGGGATCTTTTTTTTGAGCAGTGCTATTCGTATCCTGAACGAATACGAAAGGGGGGTTGTCTTCCGTCTGGGTCGGGTAATCGGGGCCAAAGGCCCGGGGTTGATCATTTTGATACCCATCATTGATAAGATGATCAAAGTGGATCTCCGGACGGTCACCATGGATGTACCGGCCCAGGATGTCATTACCCGGGACAATGTCTCGGTCAAGGTCAATGCCGTGGTATACTTTCGGGTCATGGATGCCGTTAAGGCCACGGTCGAGGTTCAGCAATATCTGTATGCCACCTCCCAGTTAGCCCAGACTACGTTGCGCAGTGTCTGCGGCCAGGCCGAGTTGGACAAGATCCTCTCGGAACGGGAAAAAGTCAATACGGAAATACAGGAGATCCTGGATTTGCATACCGATCCCTGGGGGATTAAAGTGTCTGTAGTAGAAGTTAAACAGATTGATTTACCCCAGGAGATGCAACGGGCCATGGCCAAACAGGCTGAGGCCGAACGGGAACGTAGGGCCAAGGTCATCAACGCCGAAGGGGAATTCCAGGCCGCCGCCCGCATGGCCGATGCCGCAGCCATCATTGAAGAACATCCTGTGGCCCTTCAGCTCCGCTATCTCCAGACGCTCCGGGAAGTGGCTTCGGAGAATAATTCAACCACCCTTTTCCCGATCCCCATCGATCTGTTTAAGCCTTTTATGAAATTGGCGCAGATCGCGGAAGGTAATAAAGGGTAGGGGAAGAAAGAACAAGTTTCGAGTTTCGGGTTCCGAGTTGCGTGTTGCGGGTTCAAGGCGCGAGGCCCAAGATTTTATCTTGCATCTTGAAACTTTAATTTAAGGGTATAGGAATTTCCTTTTTGGACGCAGATCGACGCAGATTGCCAAGATTTTGAATAGATAGAGTAGTTATCTGCGGGTATCGGCGAAAATCAGCGTCCTAATTTAACACTTGTCCTGAAAGGAGAATAAGTATTATGGGTAAAAAAGAAAAGGCCGAAAAAAAAGAAAAACCTATTGAAAAAATGACGGCCAAGGAATTGCGGGCTCTGGCTATGACCATTCCCGATATTGTCGGTGTTCACGGGATGAATAAAGAGGAAGTCCTCTCCGCCATTAAAAAAGCCCGGGGGATTAAGGAGGAAACGGGTAAAAAAGGGGACCGGTCCATGCGCCAGTTGAAAGAAAAGATTAAGGAACTGCGGGGCAAAAAGGTTGAGGTCCGAGAAAAAAACGACAAGAAATCGATAGATCGGTTACGACTGCGGATCAGCCGCCTGAAAAAGAAGACAAGAAAGGCGGCCTGATAAATAAAAAGGTTTAAGGTAAAAGGTGTAAGGTTCAAGGTTCAAAGAAAGACCCTAAACCTAAACCATGCACCTTTGGCCGTAAACCGTATAACGTTTTTATTATGAAAACCCTATCCATCCCTTACGGAAAAGAAACCGTTCCCTTGAAAATCCCGGAAGAGAACTGGGGTGAACTCCTCTCTCCCCGGGAGGTCCGCCCGGTTTCGTTTGAAACAGGACTTGCGCAGGCCCTTGAAAATCCGGTAGATGCCCCTTCATTATCCGAATTCTTAAGGGGCTGCAAGTCTTTATTGATCCTGGTCAATGATGAAACCCGGCCTACCCCGAGCGGCCGGATATTGGAACACCTCTGGCCGGAAATTTCCGCTTATCCCTTCAACATCCTGGTGGCCACCGCCACCCACCTGAAAAGCACGGAGGAAGGCTGCCGGTTTATCTTCGGGTCCCTTTGGCCGGAACTAAAGGATCGGGTCCGGTTTCATGACTGCCGCCAGGAGGGGGGGATGATTTTCCTCGGGGAAACTTCGCGGGGGACCCGGGTCCTGGTCAATCCGGCGGTTATGATGGCCGACCGTCTCCTGGTCATCGGCTCGGTGGAACCCCATTATTTTGCAGGCTATACCGGGGGCCGAAAGGCCATTGTCCCAGGAGTGGCGGCTTATTCTTCGATTGTAACCAATCACTCCCTGGCCATGGATTCGAAGGCCCAACCCCTTCAATTGTCCGGCAACCCGGTCCATGAAGATCTGGAAGAAGCTGTCCGTCTGCTGACCATCCCGCCCATTTTTTCCCTGATGCTGGTCCTGACCCCGGACCACCATTTTTACGCCGCCCATTGCGGATCCATTCAGGAGACTTTAAGAATGGCCGCTCAAAAGGCCGATGAGGTTTTTACCATTCCTTTTCAGGAAAAAGCCGATATTGTGATCAGTGTCGCTTTTCCCCCCATGGATATCGACCTCTACCAGTCCCAGAAGCCTATTGAACACGGCAAGATGGCCCTGAAGGAAGACGGTATCCTTATTCTGGTCATGCCCTGTCCACTGGGGCCGGGTCCGCTCGAATTTCAAAAATTGATGGTCCAGACCGGCGATCCGGAAAAAGCGAGGCTTTTCATCTATCAGCCTTACCTTCTGGGCCTTCACCGGGTGGCCCGCAACTTGAAATTCCTGGAACAAGGCGGACAGATCTGGGGGGTTACCAACCTGGACCCCAATTTCTTATCCCGCACCTTCATCCGCCCCATGCTATCGCTGCAAGAGGCCCTGGATCAGGCCTTATCCCTGAAAGGGAAAAGGGCCAAGGTCAATGTTTTGCTTAATGCCAGCCTTTGCGTGCCGAAACAAACAATCCTTGAATAACAAACCCAAAAAATGGAACCCCCCAATCCCTTCCGACATAGTCGAATTGAATTTCATCGTCAAGGATTAGCCCTGGTCCCGGATGAAAGAGAACGGCGACCGGGTGCGGCCTACCTCATTAAAGCCAATAAACGGGAACTATCCAAACGCCTTTGCTCTTGTTCTCTATCGGCCAGGAAGACCTGTGACCACCTCTTGAGACTGGCCGAAGAATACAAGGCCCTTGTCTCCTCTTTGGGTGGAAAAACCCCGGATGAGGTCTTCCGGTTAAGCCCCTGGTATCAATGGGCCACTCTGCTGGCCAGAGGATCAAGGGAGAGCGTTAAATCGTTAAAACTGCAATTCATCGAACAAAGTCCATCCAGGATCATTCGGATTCTTGGATCTAAAGACCAGGAAATGGCCTATTATCTTTCCCCCGGTCCTGATGCCGATCGCCTCATCGAGCGCTTAGGTCAGGTCCCGACCGATGCTGTCCCAAACCGGGCGACCCTCATTGAAAAACTGGCCGAACTGACCGTAACGGATAACGAACGCTTTTTTAATAAAGCGGGGTATAAAACCAACGGCCAGATTTTTGAGGAACACATCTGGTATCGGTTTGCCTACCATTGTTTTCAGGAATTCTATGGAAAAGATATAGCCTTTTCACCGGCCATCGATGAAGAAACAGGACAGTTCATGGTCATCGGAAAATATGATCAGCAGGCCCTCTTTCATCTGATCATTCCCAGAGATCGAGTCAAGGCCTTTTTGCGAGATTCGAAAGATCTTTTGACCAATCATCATGGCCTGACCATTCATCCCTTGCCGCTGCGATCCATCTTCAAGATCTCGGCGACCACCGAGATGGATTTAGAGATCAGACCGATGGTCCAATTTCTCCAGGCCGACGGAGAAAAGAAATACCTGGAAAAGGAGGAAGTGGAAAAGTACCGTTATGGGGATCTGCTCTATGTTCAGGAATTAGGGATTATGGCTGAGTTGGAACGCCCCGGCCCTTTGGAGCGGCAATTTCAGTCTCCGGTCAGGATGGTTCTGAAGAAGTCTCAGGTCCCGAGCTTTTTAAACGAATACGGTCAGGCCTTGCAGGATGGCGCCCATCTGGTTGACGCTTCCGTGAAGAATCTGAAGATCTATGATCGGGTTTCCAAAATGGAGCTGTCACCCAGGGCCATTGACCGGGACTGGTGTTGGCTCTCGGTGCACTATGGGTTTGGGAATTCATCCCTTTCTTTAAAAGAGATCCTTCAGGCCAGAAAAGAGGGACAGCGTTTCATCTCTCTGAAAGACGGCTGGGTGGATTGCCGATCCGCCGAATTTGAGGGATTCGCCCTTTGGGAGAAAGACCTGGCTGAAGGGGATGAAAAACCGGGTGAAGAGGATCTCAGATTCTCCCGGCTTGATCTCCTACGCCTGCAGGCCTTGAGTCCCTCAACTCTTGAAGTTGTCGGGAAACCATCCCAAACCAGGCAGGTAAAAGCCATCTTTGACCTGACGCCCGCACAACCGCTGACCAGCCTTGAGGGATTGGTCTCATCGTTAAGAACGTATCAAATGCGCGGGGTTGATTGGTTATCCTTTCTTTTTGAAAACAGACTGGGCGGTTTGCTCTGTGATGATATGGGCCTGGGTAAAACCCACCAGGTGATGGGTTTGATGGTCAAGCTTCGGGAAGAGAAGAAAGAACAAAGACCTTTCTTAGTGGTCTGTCCCACAACGGTCCTGAGCCATTGGATCAAAAAGATCGCTGAGCATACTCGTGGACTGCACGTCCGGGTGTTTCACGGAGGGGACCGGGAGCTGGATAACGGGCTGGAGAGAAATCAGGTTCTCCTGACCACCTATGGAATCCTGCGCAATGATATTGACCGATTGAAAGAGATCTCCTTCTCCCTGGCCGTTTTTGATGAGATTCAGAACCTGAAAAATCCGGAGACCCAGGCCCACCAGGCCGCTCGAACGCTTCAGGCCGGGATTAAAGTGGGCCTGACCGGCACGCCCATTGAAAACAATTTGATGGAACTAAAGGCCCTCTTCGATCTGACGGTACCAGGGTTTTTAGGATCAGCCGAGTCCTTTCAGGAAAACTATATCAAACCCATTGATCAGGATCTGCACAGCCTGGCCAGAAAACGGCTGAACCGATTGATTTCTCCTTTCGTGCTCCGTCGTATGAAGGCCACCGTCCTTCATGAGCTGCCGGAAAAGATTGAAGACCTGCGCTTCTGTCAGTTAAGCGAAGATCAGATAAGCCTTTACCGGGAGGCCCTGGCCGGCCGGGGAAAGGATTTACTCAAGACCCTGAAAGACCAGAACGCTTCCGTGCCCTATATTCATATCTTTGCCCTCCTGACCTTGCTGAAACAGATCTGTAACCATCCGGCCCTGGCTTTGAAAAAGATCGACCAATTTGAAACCTATCCCTCCGGGAAATGGGAACTTTTCCAGGAACTGCTGGAAGAGGGATTGGGCAGCGGCCAAAAGATCGTCGTGTACAGTCAGTTCTTAGGCATGATCGAGATTATGGAGCGCTATCTTACCCGGACGGGATGGGGATTCGTGACCTTAACCGGGTCGAGCCGAAAACGGGGAGAGCTGATCGATCGTTTCAATCAAGATCCGGAATGCCGTATCTTTTTAGGCAGTCTCAAGGCCGGCGGAGTGGGAATCGATCTGGTGGCTGCTTCAATAGTCATTCATTATGACCGCTGGTGGAATGCGGCCCGTGAGGATCAGGCCACCGATCGGGTCCATCGCATCGGCCAGAGACGGGGAGTTCAGGTCTTTAAATTGATTACCACCGGGACTCTGGAGGAAAAAATCGCGGCGATTATCGAGCGGAAGAAAAATTTGATGGAAGCCGTCGTCAAGGAAGATGATCCCCATGTGCTGAAGACCTTCACTCGTGAGGAACTGATTGAACTGCTGACCTGATGTGAAGTCAAGCCAGGCGAATCAGCCAATAATATTTTAGTATCAGGCCCACAGGGCTGAATAAAAATGGAACAGGTTGGGGCCTTAAAGATTTCGAAGGCTATTTTGCCTTGACTCTCATCCTGCCGGAAATTATAATCAAAACACGATGAAGCCTGCAATGAAATTCGACGTACAGAAGACCGTACATTATTGGATAGAAGGCGCGGTGTATGATCTGGGAGTGGCTGAAGCCATGTTTGAAAAAGAGAAATTTCCTTACGCCCTTTTCATGGGACATTTGGCCCTGGAGAAACTTCTCAAAGCCCTTGTCGTCAGAGTAACCGAAAATCATGCACCCTATACCCATTCTCTTCCGTTGCTGGCCCAAAAAACAGGCTTGAAAATACCCCAAAAGACCGTGAGAGCACTGGCAAGATTCATGGAGTTCCATTTTGAGGCACGGTATCCGAATGATGAAAAAATGTTCTATCGAAAATGCACCAAGACTTTCACAACCCGGAATTTGCAAAAAATGAACGAGGTGTTTCTATGGTTAAAAAAGCAATACGGCAAATAATAAATTCTTATATCAAGGAATTGAAAAAGAAAAAAATAAAAGTCGCCAAAGTTATCCTCTTCGGTTCTCACGCCTCGGGCCGGGCTCACGAATACAGCGATATCGATGTGGCGGTGGTATCACCCGATTTTGGGAAAGACCGCTACCGAGAAGGAGCCAAACTTTTTGAAATCGCCTGCACCATTGATCCCCGAATTGAACCTGTCCCGATTTCGCTGATATCCTTTAAGAACGATACGTGGATTCCAATCATTTACGAGATCAGAAAAAATGGCATTGAATTGAAAGCAGCATAATCAGCCTGATCTCTCCGAAATAATTTCCAACGGCCCGACACCGTCCGGGCTTCGCCCGGAGGGTCAGCTACACGTTACAAGTGAAGAAAGACTTGGAAGAGAAGTTCGGTCTCTTTGACGAAGAAGAGTATGACAACC
>JACRBX010000116.1 GCA_016219225.1 Deltaproteobacteria bacterium | reverse complement strand
GGCCTACAAAAAAGTAACCTACGACGTGGAGACCATGAAAAAGGTCTGGGCTGAGACCATCGGATTCAAGGCCCCGAATGTGGTCGGTAAAGTGTATCCGGAGATCAAACCGGGCAAATACACCTACAAGGACAAAACCAAATTCCCCTTTGACAAAATGATGTGGAAGCTGATGTATGACCGGTTTAACCCCACACCGGCCTCGGGTAAACGGCATGCCTGTAATTTTACCGAGATCGAAATTGTCCCCACCAGACAATATTACCACTCCCTGCCGGTGGCCGAGGCGACTAAAAAATATATGGGGACCGTCAGGGAAGACAAAAACGGATACATAATTAATGAGTCTTATGTAGCCGGATTCCCCTTTCCCAGGCCTTCCGGAGCGCACCAGGCCCAGCAGATCATTTACAACTGGGACAAGAGTTATAACCTGGACGGCGAATTTTATTGGGAACACGTCTTCGGATATACCGGTGATCTGCGCAATGATTACGAAGGCATGGCCACGGCCTATACCATGAGGGCGCAAGGCCGGATCAAATGGGCACCTCTGGGTTGGCTGGATTCCCGGGCCAGGGAACAGGGCGAGACAAGGGCTTCCCAATATATGAGCCAGGCCCCGCGGGACCTGTTCGGGAACATTATCAGTATGACCTCTTACATCGATCCCACCAAGGACGACCTCTTTCTCATGTATATCAACAGCATCAGGCGCATTCGGAAACTGACCGCTTCCGACACCCAGGACCCGGCCGTGGGCCAGGATATCATTTATGAAGACTGGCAAGGATTTAACCAGAAGCTGAGTCCGAAACGGTACCCCTACAAATACGAGTTGATCGGAGAAGGGGAATTTCTGGTCCCCATCACCACCGATGGAGCGCCTTATATGAGTTCCAAAGAAGGGTTTATTTTGAAAAACCTCCAGTTTGAGCGCCGGCCCTGCTGGGTCGTCCAGTTGACCCAATTGGATAAAAATTACGTTTACGGCAAGCGTATCTTTTATGTCGATAAGGAAATCCTCTATCCCCATCATATCGAGAGCTACGATCAAAAGGGACGTTTATATCGGACCTATGATGCCGTCTGGGGTTTTATCCCCGAGATGGGCACCTACAACCAGTTTCACACCCTGGCCCTCGACCATATCGATACCCACAGCACCGCCTACCATTCCTATTCCTATCCGGCTCTGTGGCTCAACCGTTCCGATGTCAGCATGAGCGGTATGATTAAAAATAAATAAAAAAAGCAAAAAGGAGATTAATGATGAAAATTTTAGCGTTGGGTGGGGCCGGTCATATCGGTTCCGGAGGGGTTCGGGAGTTGGTTAAAAAGGCGCCGGATATGGAAGTCATTGTAGCGGATTACCATTTGGATAAGGCCCAGATGCTGGCTGCCGAAGTGGGCGGTAAAACGACGGCCATACAAGTGGATGCTAATGATATGGGCAATATGGTTAAGGCTATGCAACAGGCCGATGTGGTCTTAAACACGGTCGGCCCTTATTATGTCTATGGCGAGAGAATTGTCAAGGCCGCTATCGAAGCCAAAAAGCACCTGGTCGATGTCTGCGATGACGGAGATGCCACTGAAAAAATCCTGGCCCTGGACGGAGAAGCCCGAAAGGCCGGGATCTGTGTGATTGTCGGTTTAGGGGCTACGCCCGGCATAACGAATCTAATGGCCCGGTCAGGGGCCGATAAGCTTGATCGGGTAGATGCTATCGATACGGCCTGGGCCTGGACGGCCATCGACCCGAAGATGACCGGTAGCGGCATCGTCGAACACTATTTCCACGCCATTGACGGGGACATTATTACCTACCGTGACGGCCAATGGGTCCCGATTCCAGCCATGTCCGTTACAAAAGCCTTCAATTTCATCGATCCTATCGGCACTTTTGAAGTCAGCCAGGTAGGGCATCCGGAACCGATAACCCTTCCGCGTTATATCAAAGGGGTCAGGGATGTGACCAACTATGGCGGCATCTGGCCCACTAAATTTTCCGAAATGGCCAAGGTCTTCAAAGAGATCGGCCTTTCCAAAACAACCGAAATCGATGTGCGCGGGAGAAGCATTCCCGCCCGGGCCGTTGGAACGGATATCATTTTAGGCCTGCCCATGCTTTCGGAAGATTTTGTCCAGTCTTTAATAGATACCGTGGTGACTGAATACGGTGAGTTCGGTATCGAAGGGGTTGTTTTGCGGGTCGATGTGCATGGAGAAAAAAACGGGAGTCCGGTCCATTTTTCTTATAATTGCGGCTCTAATGCCGATCTGCTCACATCCCTTCCATCGGTCCTCGGGGCCCTGATGCTGGCCCGCGGCGAAATCAAGACATCCGGGGTCTTTGCACCGGAAGGTGTCATTGACCCCAAGGTGTTTTTCAGGGAACTCATAAAAGATATCCCTGTTCGGGAGATCATTGACGCACCGATAGGGGTTTAGGACGAAAATACCGTTCGTCGTTCAGCGTTCGGCGAAAACAATTTTCGTATCAGTTTAGCTTTTTGAAAAAACGTCAATAACCTCTCCGTCATTCCGGTGAAAACCGGAATCCAGGTTATTTTCGTCTCAGCATAACACCTGGATTCCGGTTTTCACCGGAATGACGGAGGGGAAAGACAAGATTCGTGACGTTTCAAAGGGCCATGAACTTTTAATACGGGAAGGGGGATCATCATGCCTTTTGCCTATATGGGAAAACTTTTAAGGGTCAATTTGACTACCGGGAAAGTCTCCGAAGAAAAAGTCCGGGCCGACTGGACGGAAAAATATGTTGGCGGTCCGGGATTAGCCACCAGGTACCTTTATCAGGAAGTGCCCAAAGGGGCCGATCCTTTAGGTCCGGAAAACCTGCTTATTTTCATGACCGGACCGCTGACCGGTACGGCGGCAGCCAGTGCCGGAAGGTATTCGGTGGTGGCCAAATCGCCCTTGACCGGGATCTGGGGACACGGCAACAGCGGGGGCAACTTCGGACCGGCCTTAAAACGTAGCGGTTATGACGGGATCCTGTTTGAAGGAATAGCCCCCAACCCGGTTTATCTGAAGATCATAGACGGAAAAGCAGAGTTGTTGGATGCCCGGCCTCTGTGGGGCAAATCGGTCTCGGAAACGGAGTCGGCCCTGAAGGGATCCCTTGGAAAGCACATGCACATCGCCTGCATCGGTCCGGCAGGAGAGAATCTGGTCCGTTATGCCTCGATCATGAATAACAGCCACCGGTCGGTCGGAAGAAGCGGTCTGGGTGCGGTAATGGGCGCCAAAAAATTGAAAGCCTTGGTCTGTTCCGGCAAGGCGGCGATCCATCTGGCGGAAAAGGAACGCTTCAATTCCATTGCCCGTAGACAGATCACTCTTTTGAATGAATCCATGCTGAAGGTCGGTTTTGAGACCTTCGGCACCAATATGGTTTCCGACATGGTCAATGCCCGAGGCGGTTACCCTACCTTGAACTGGCAGAAAGGGGTTTTTGACCGGATAGAAGAAGTCAATGGTCAAGCCCTGACCGACAAGGTTCTGGTCAAGGAAGTGCGGTGTTTTGCCTGTCCCATCGCCTGTGGCCGGGGCACGCAAATCAAGGAAGGGCCCTGGAAAGGACACCAGGGAGAAGGGCCCGAATACGAGACGACCAATATGTTCGGGGCCGCCTGCGGCGTATCGGACCTGAATGCCATCACCATGGCCAATTATCTCTGTAATGATTACGGGCTCGATACCATCAGTACCGGCTCAACCATTGCCTTCAGCATGGAATGCTTTCAAAAAGGCCTTCTTACCGATGAACAAACCGGGGGGATGGAGATTGAATTCGGAAATCCCGGACTGGTGGTCGACCTGATCGGAAAAATTGCCCGTAGAGAAGGCATCGGGAATCTCCTGGCCGAAGGAACAAAGGTCCTGTCCGGGATAATCGGGCAGGGTTCGGAGCGCTTTGCCATGCAGGTTAAGGGGCTTGAGTTGCCGGCTTATGACCCTCGGGCCGCCAAAATTACCGGCCTGGGATATGTTACGGCCAATCGAGGCGGGGACCATATCACCGCCTTTGTCCAGGGGCCGACCTTTATCGATGCACCCTTCCTTATTGTGGATGACAGCCGCATTGAGGACCCGTTTCTGGCCAATCCGGAAGAAGTTAGGGTGGTAGTCGACCTGGAAAACGCCCTGACCATGTTTGATTGCATGGGGGCCTGCAAATTCATGGGAATACTCCTTTTGGCCGAAGATTTTGTGGAACTGATCAACGCCGCCACCGGATGGAATTACACTGTAACCGATTTCAGGAGGTGCGGGGAACGGAATTTCAATCTTATGCGGCTTTTCTGCGTCCGGGAAGGGATTACCAGGGAATCCGATACGCTTCCGAAACGGTTGATGGAAGAGCCCCTACCCGATGGCCCGGCCGCAGGGGAGGTGATCAGCCAAGAGACGCTGGAGAGGTTGAAAGACGCCTATTACGCGTTACGGGGATGGGATGGAACCACCGGTATCCCTACTCCTGAGAAGATGCAGGAACTGGGCCTGGATGGTCTTATAAAGGATGTCTGGTAAACAGAGCAGCGATCAGCGATCAGGGGTCAGTATTCAAAAAACCCTCCGGAGAAATGCTTATGCTGGCTGCTGGCTGTTGAAAGCTTTATTTGGTGGGTTCTGTTCGCTCCATTCGGGACCCCCGAAGTTTACGGATTTACACTATTAAGCTTTGGAAAGGAATAAATGGGTTACTTAGAAAAACCCTGGCTGAAAAGTTATCAGCTCGGGCCTTATAAACTGGATAAAAGCCTGCAACCTTATCCCCGGGAACCGGTTTACCGGTTACTGGACAGGGCGGCCGAAAAATGGCCCAAGCAAACGGCCATCCTTTTTTTAGAAAGAACCCTGACCTATAGAGACCTGAAAATCATTACCGACAGGCTGGCCCGGGCCTTGAGAGAATCAGGTCTGGAAAAAGGGGACCGGGTCTGCCTTTTTCTCCCCAATTGTCCTGAAGTCATCATCAGCGACTGGGCGGTCATGAAGGCCGGCGGCGTGGTGGTCCCGACCAGTATCCTCCGGACCGAGGCCGGTTTGATCCATGAAATCCAGGGATCCCGATGCCGGGTGGTGGTCTGTCGGGAAGAACATCTGGACCGTATTTTAAAAATAAAAGGGCAATGTGCTTTTGAACAGATCATTGTCACCTCCACGGAAGGATTTGATGTTAAGGGGGTATCCGCTCCTCTTCGCTCCGGAGTCCATGAATTCAGGCGATTGATCGATAAAGGTGAAGGGAAACCGCCTTCGATAGATATTGATCCGACGGAGGATTTGTGTGAGTTGGCCTTTACCGGCGGGGCCACCGGAACTCCCAAGGGGGTCATGGTTACGCATTATAACCGCTTAAGCTGCATCCTGCAGGGTTTTCCCTGGATGCTTAAGCCCATGCTCCGGGCAGTAGCCGGCAAGTCATCGATCCTGGTCCCCATACCCCTTTTTCATGCCTATGGACATTATATTTATCAATCCGCCGCTGCTCTTGGTTTGCGTGTGATTTTGTTGCCGGACCCCAGGGATACGGGACTGATCGTTCGAACTATTAAACAGTACCGCCCTCTAATGATTGCCACCGTTCCGACCCAGCTCATGCGGATGGTGCAAACCGATATCGGCAAACTGAACGCCATCCCCATATCCGGATCTGCGCCTCTTCCCAAAGAAGTGGCCGACCTCATTAAAAAGAAGATGGGGACCCCCGTATCAGAGGGCTATGGACTCACGGAAACCTCTCCCTTGACCCATTTTAATATTTCCGCCTTTTCAAAAATTACCGGCTTCCTGGCCAAAGAAAAAAATGGCCTGGGCATCCCCTCACCGGATACGGAATGCAGGCTTATCGATCCGGCTACGGGGGTTGAAGTCCCCTTTGGCGAACCCGGGGAAGTGGTTGTCCGGGGGCCGCAGATCATGAAAGGCTACTTCCCCGAACCGGGATCAGGGCTTACCCCCGACGGCTGGCTCCATACCGGAGATATGGCCTTCATGGATGAAGACGGTTATTTCCACCTGACCGACCGGATCAAAGACATGGTCAACATTTCAGGTCTGAAGGTTTATACCACCTCTGTAGATGAGGTGCTGTTCAGCCATCCCGGCGTGGGAATGGCTGCCGCCTTTGGGGTGCCTGATCCTCTGATACCGGGAAGTGAACGGGTCATGGCGGTCATACAATTAAAAGAGGCCTATAAGGGGAAGGTCTCTTCGGAAGCGATTCAAAAATTTTGTCGCCTCCATCTTCCGCCCTATGCAGTGCCCAAATTTATCGAATTCAGAGACGGGCTGCCCTTGACCGTTACTGAAAAAGTATATAAAAAAGCCTTACGGGATGAAATCATTACCCGGATGAAGGCCGAGGAAGAACTAACCAAACCTATTTGAAATTCTGTAACACTTAAGTTGTTTAAAAAAGAGTTTTTCTTCACCGCAAAGGCGCGAAGAACGCAGAGAGAATCATCTTTGTTCAATCCCATGAGAGGCGGGATTGAACAAAACAACTCTGGACTCCGTCCCGGAGGGGCCTACACCCCGGAGGGTTGCGAAAGCTTTTTCCTTTCTGTCCTCTCAACAGAAAGGAAAATTTATTCCCTCTTTGCGCCCTTTGCGGCTCTGCGGTGAAAATTGTTTTTTAAAAATCTAAACTGATACGAAATTTTGGAATCCAGAAGCCAGGAGCCAGAATTGTTCAAGGATCGCATCGGTATAAATTCTCAAAGGTATCTTTTAAGAATCTAAAAAAAGGGGGGCAGAATATGTCTAAAGTGCGTTACCTGACACCGGAGTGGTTGGAAGCATCGGAAAAGGCCTTTAATTCCGATCCGAATTTTCAAGAATCGCTTAAGACCTTTACCAATAAGTTGTGTTACCGGGTGGAAGCGGATCCGGATTGGGGGCTGGAACGGGATATCCTCTTCGGGTCCTTTTTTGAATCTGGCCGGTTAACCAAACTGGCTTTTTTTACCAAAGCGGCGGCCCTTCAAGATTCCGATTTTATCCTTTCGGCTCCCCCGCAGGAGTGGAAAAAGATTCTCCGGAAACAAAACAAATTCGTAACCGATTTCATGTTGGGAAAGATAAAACTGGAGCATGGCAGTAAATCCAAAATATTAAATGTGGCGCCCCATGCCGATAAAATTGTCAAAGCCATAACACAGGTGGAAATGCAGTTCCCGGATGAGATGACTGCCGAGGAACTTGCCGAGTACAGAGGGTATGTGGAAAGATTCAGGGACGTTTTAGGCGTTTAAGGAGTTCAATCCTTCCGTACGACTAAATCTAACCAATAGAAAAACTGTTTTCACGCCAAGGCGCAAAGAACGCAAAGGGAAAAGCTTTCGCTACCTTCGAGGGCTACCCGTTCCCGAGAGGGGCTTCCCCTTCGATTTTTTTCCGGATTGCTTCCCGGAGCCGTTTCTTGTCGGTTTTCCCTACCGGGGTCAGTGGGATCTCCGATACGATTTCCACCCGCTCGGGCAGATAGAGCACGGAGGTGCTTTGGGCTTTCAGGTAGGTGATGATGCCTTCGAAGGTAACGACCTGGCCCGGTTTGGGTTTAATGAAGGCGCAGACCCGCTCACCGAGGACCTGGTCCGGCATCCCGACCGCGGCCACCTGGTCCACCCCGGGATGCCCCCCGATCAACTCCTCCACCTCCTTGGCGCTGATGTTTTCACCGCCGCGAATGATGATATCTTTTTTCCGGCCGGTGATAAGCAACCGTCCCTCCGGGTCGAAGGTGGCGAGGTCTCCGGTCCGATAAAAACCGTCGGCAGTAAAGACCTCTTTGTTTTCGGCTTCCGACTTATAATAGCCCCTGAAGATACAAGGCCCCTGGACCACCAGTTCGCCTTCCCGGCCCGGGGGCAGGGGTTGCCCGGCAAAATCGATAACCTTGAATTCGTCGTAAGGGCAGATGGGCTGTCCAACGGAATGGAGCACGATCTCCGGGGGGTCTTCGAATCTGGTCTGGGAGCAGGGTCCCTCGGAGCTGCCGTAGACATTATAAAACTTACAGCCCAGGCGATCATAGACTTTTTTTATCAAATCGGCCGGCACATAGGAACCGGCTCCGGCAATAACCTTCAGGGAAGAAAGATCGTACTGTTTCAGGTCCGGGACCTTCAAAACCCGATGGAGTTGAGCCACAACCAGGATTGTAGTAGTTACCTGTTCCCGTTCGATGGCCTCCAGGATGGCCCGGGGCTCGGTGGAATCAATGAGGACTACCTTGCCCCCGGTAAAAAAAGTGGGGTTCAGCGAAACCTCGATAGCCATGTTATGGGTCAAGGGGGTGGCGATCAGGGTGATATCCTGTGGGCATCGCTGCCAGGCCTTGGCCCGATATTCGATATTACAATAAAAATCATTATGGGTCCTCGGTACCAGCTTGGGGAGATCGGTAGTCCCTCCGGTGGGCATCAAGTGGCAGATCTCATTAGGGTCGGGGGCCCAGGCCGGAAGATCGGTTGCCGGAAGGCGGCCCAAATCCACTTTCTTTAGCAGTTCATTAAAAGAGAGGGTCCCCGAAAGTATGGGTTGCTGGTCCGGATTGGCCAACAGGATATGTTTTAAAAAACCCGGTCTGGCTTGAAAGGCCTCGATGAGGGGGCGGTAATCGATTTTTTCAAATCGAAGAGGGGCCATCCAGATCTTCGCCTCGGTGATGCCCCGGAAATGGTCCATTTCCCGGAGGGAAAAACGGGGAATGCAAAAGACGGGGATGGCGCCGATTTTAAGCAGTCCGTAATAGGCATAGACAAATTCCACCCAATTGGGCATCTGCAACAGAACCCGGTCCTGTTGCCGGACCCCCAATTCAAGAAAGACGACGGCGGCCCGGTCCGTCCCCTCCCGAAGCTGTCGGTAGGTTAATCTCGTGTCTCCCGCCACCAGGGCTTCTTTTTGCGGGTACAGGTCGCAGGTCCGGTCCAGCATTTGACCCAGAGGAATTCCCGACCACCAGCGCCGGGTTGTGTACCGTTCTATCAATTCCTGAGGAAAAGGATTCGTCCCTTCAAGCGCCATCGTTCTTCCTCCCGTTGGTGGTTATTTATTAAGCCTTCATGCCCAGGGCGGCACCACGAGCATGAAAATACGAATATCGAATATCGAATGTCGAAGTAAGGTCGGTTTTGAACCCGGAACCCGTAACCCGCAACGTTATTTTCGTGTTAAACCCTCATGCTCGCGCGGGCGCCACGAAGAATGAAAATGGTTTACTCCGAACTCCGAACTCTAAACTCCGAACTCTATTTCCTATTATTTCCCCCGCCGTAAGGCCTCCAGGATTTTTTCCGGCGTTACCGGCAGTTCCATGAAATCGACCCCGATGGCATCATAAATGGCGTTGACGATGGCCGGGGCCGGGGACAACTGGGTCCCTTCACCGGCCTCCTTGGCCCCGAAAGGCCCGATCGGGTCATCGGTTTCCACCTCGATGGCCCCTATCTCGGGCATTTCCATAAAGGTGGGGAAGCCGTAATCCAGAAACGAAGGATTCATGACCTGTCCCTTTTCCACGATGATGTTTTCATAGAGGGCCTGTCCCATGCCGCCGACCACAGAACCTTCTAATTGCCCCTCCACCAGCATAGGGTTGATGGCCCGGCCGCAGTCGTGGGCCGTGACCATCTTCAGGAGCTTTATTTTTCCGGTTTCCAGATCCACCTCCACTTCGGCGGCCTGGGTCATGAAAGAATAGTTGGGGGAGAAGTTCCCGTCTTCCTTGAACAGGGTGGTCGGTTCGGTGGCCGGGGGAAACCAGTCGGAGCGGCCCACTATCGGCATGGGCAAGTCGGCATACTGGTACCCCTTGATGGCATCCTTCAAGGCCATCCCGCGATCCGCTGATCCCTTGACAAAGATCATTCGGTTACTGGCCGTCAGGTCCTCCGGAACGGCCCCCAGCTTTTCTGCTACGAAGCGGAAGAGCTTACCCCGCACCTCTTCGGCCGCCAGACGGGCGGCATTCCCGGCCCGCACCGTGACCCCGCTGCCGAAGGTGCCGGGGTCCAGGGGGGTGACTCCGGTATCGGCCGCGGTGATCCGGATATCCTCCATCGGGACCCCGAGGACCTCAGCCACGATCTGGGAGATGACCGTTTCCGCACCCTGGCCGATGTCCGCGGCCCCGGAAAGGACATTGACGGCCCCATCCTGGCCCATCTGGACCACGGAACCGGAGCTGATATGGCTCATGTTGCTGACCCCGCTGGGAAAAGAGGCGCCGGCCAGGCCGACCCCCCTCCCCTTGGGGAGTTTCCCCCGTTTTTCTTTCCAGCCGATGGCCTCGGCCGCCAGCTTCAGGGAATCGTAAAAGCCGCAGGAGTTGATAATGAATTTGGCCGGGTGCGGTTCACCGGCATGAATGCTGTTTTTGAGGCGCAGTTCCACCGGGTCCACCCCGATGCGTGCGGCGATCAGGTCCAACTGACGTTCCACGGCGAAACGGGCCTGGGGAATGCCGTGCCCCCGCATCGCTCCGCCCACCGGTTTGTTGGTGTATACGTGGTGCCCTTCATAAATCAGGTTGGGGACCCGGTAAGGGATCATCAGAAAGTAACAGGAGAGGGCCATCATGGTCGGGGCGGTGCTGTTGAAGGCCCCGCCGTCGGCATGGGCCAGAAACTGCTGGGCCAGGATAGTCCCATCCTTTTTTACGCCGGTCTTGACCGTAATATACATGGGGTGCCGCTGCCGGGTGGAGATAAAGACCTCCTCCCGGTCGTAGACGAATTTGACGGGTTTTTCGGTCTGGCGGGCGAACCAGGCGGCGCAGAAGTCCTTGGCGAACATATCGATCTTCTGGCCGAAACCGCCTCCCACCTTGGGCTTGATCACCCGGACCTTGGATTCGGGAATCATGAGGGTCGCCGACAGGTTCCGGCGCAGGAAAAAGGGGATTTGGGTGGAGGAATGGACCGTAAGCTCCCCTTTTAACGGATCGTATTGAGCCACGGCGGCGTGCGGTTCCAGGGGGGCATGGTTGACCGCCTGGGAATAAAAGCGGTCTTCAAAAACGAAGTCGCTTTCCTGAAAGGCCTTTTCCACATTCCCGAATTCCTTGTGAATGGAAAAAGAGGTGTTGTGGGGGACCCCGTCGTGGATGAGGGGAGCCCCTTCCTTGATGGCCTCCAACGGATCGAAGACGGCCGGGAGTTCTTCATAATCCACCCGGATCAGGTCCAGAGCTTCTTCCGCGATCTCCGGGTCCACGGCGCAAACGGCCGCTACGTCATCGCCGATATAACGTACTTTTTCCCGGGCCAGGGCATGCTCGTCCCGGGCCTTGGGTACGATGCCGTAGGGACGGTCCGGGATATCCCAGCCGGTCACCACGCCCTTTACTCCGGGGAGTTTCTCGGCCTGGGTGGTGTCGATACGGACTATCCGGGCGTGGGGCAAAGGACTGCGCAATATTTTTCCGTGCAGCATTCCCGGCAGCATAATGTCGTCCGTGAACTGGGCCGTGCCTTTGGCCTTGGCGGCCCCATCGTGCATCGGCAAACGCTGACCGACTACATTGAAGGTTGTTCCCATTTAATCCTCCTTCCCGGCTGGCGTCCGGACGTTCATCACCGCCTCAACGACCTTTTTATATCCGGTGCAGCGGCAGAGATTGCCGGCCATTTTCTTCTTGATGATCTCTTCCGTGGGATCAGGATCTTCCTGCAATATGGCCTGGGCGGTCATAATCATGCCCGGAGTGCAAAAGCCGCATTGCAGGGCTCCCTGATCTACAAAGGCCTTTTGTAAAGGGTGGAGTTCGCCGGTTTCGCTCAATCCTTCGATGGTGGTGACTTTTTTCCCCACCGCATCCAGGGCTAGCATGAGACAGGAAAGGGCGGCCTCCCCGTCGATCAGGACCGTACAGGCCCCGCAGGCCCCCAGGTCGCAGCCCCGCTTGGTACCCATCAGGCCCAGTTTTTCCCGCAAGACCTCCAACAGGGTATTATTCGGGGAAACCAGGGCATCATAACTGTCGCCGTTAATATGGAGTTCGATGGCGGTTTTCATCAGTTTATCTCCTTCTGTTTATTAAGAAAATAACGTTTCAAGATGCAAGATGCAGGTTGCAAGTATGAAGGACTTGTAAAAAATCCATCAAGTATGAAAAATTTCATAATGGCTATGGCCTATAGCCTATAGCCTCTCTTTTTTTTCTATTTTTATGCTTCGTGCCGCCCCCCTGGGGCCTGAGGGCTTAATACGCTTCGAAGCAGGCGGCCCATGAGGTTTCTTTTAAAGGACGGTGCATAAAGGGAATTCTTGACCGGCGCGGCCTCCTTGGAGGCCAGTTGAGCCGCCTCGTCCACGACTTCCGGGGAAAGGTCCAGGCCCTTGAGAAAGGCTTCAACCTTTTGGCCCCTCACCGGGCGACGATCCACGGCCGTAAAGGCCAGACGGTATTCCTTTTTCTCCAGAGACGTTTGAAAGGCCAGACCGACAATCGGAAAATCGATGCTTTCCCGGTTGGCAAATTTCACATAGGTCGAGTAACTGCCTGCCGAAGGAAGTGGGATAATAACCTCCGTTAAGATTTCCCCCCCTTTCAAGGCCAGGGGAGCCAAGCCGTTTCCGGAGAAAAATTCCGTTAATGAAACCTCCCGGGAATCCCTATTCTTCTTTAACAGGACCTTGGCCTCCAGGACCAGCAGGGCCGGGGCCAGATCTCCGCAGTAACTGGAATAGCAGGCCTCCTGTTTCTGCACCACGTGACAGACTTCCCCTCCCACTTTGAGGCAAGGGGGGTTGGTGCTCCGCCACCATTTCGACTGATTAAAAAATTTACAGCGATTTTGCTGGCAAATATTACCGCCAAGGGTTCCCATACTCTGATGATGATAAGACCCCACCGAAGAAGCCGCCTGGGCCAGAACCGGCATTCTTTCCTTGATGAAAGGATCCTGGGAGATCTTTTTAAGGGAGGTCAAGGACCCAATCCGGATGGCTCCTTCATCGGGCCGGATATAATCCAGTCCTTTGATTTTTTTAAGATTTACCAGGGCAGAAGGCCTTTCAATCCGATGCTTCATGTTGACCAACAGATCGGTCCCCCCGGCCAGTATCTTGACCGTTGCTTCCCCCATGAGGAGAGTGGAAGCCTCCTCAATACTCTTTGGCTCTAAATAAGTAAACTTCGGTAGTCTCACTTTACCCTCCTGTTCGGGACGAAAATAAAGTTACAAGATGCAAGTATGAAAAACGGGATCAGGGGACGGGGGTCAGAGGTCAGGGCTGGGTTAAAGAAGAGAGTTGCAAGAGGCAAGTTCCAAATTGCAAGTGAAAAAAACCTTAAACCCTGTGCCTTCCTATTGCCCATAGCCCCCAGAAAAATTTTTATGCCCTGCGGCGCCCCCTGGGGCATAAGGGCTTAATACGAAAAAAAGATCCCTGAATTTCGAATTATAAAGTTTTTCCCTTTCCTTCGACATTCAGTATTCGATATTCGATATTCGATATTCGGTTTTTTTGCCTTGTGGTGTCTCGTCCCTAACAGGTATGGGGGTTTAGTGACTGATCCGCTGCTACACCTGTTCCTGAGGTCGAAAAGCCTCTTTTAAAAGGCTGAAGGAATGATCCAGATTTTGATTCAATGGATAATTCCTCCCTTTTAGAAGCCACCGGGTTACTTTATTATTAATAGTGCCCCAAAAGATGGCCCTGGCTTCATAGGGATCCAAATCCTTTCTCATTTCACCGGAGTCTCGTCCCTCTTCAAAAATTTTTATTAACGTGGAAAATAGGGATTTAATCTGAGAGTATACCTCGGTCTGCAAATAATCCCGATTGGTTTGCAAAATTAAAAAGATGACTATTGCGGTTTGCGGACTTTTCTCCACATTCCGCAAATACCACCAATAAAATTTTCTGAGTTTATTAAAAGAACCTTCGATCCCGTAAAGCTGTTCCTCCAATTCTTCAATCTTTTCAGTGGCCCAATCATAGGGGATACTGAAAAGCAGGTCTTCCTTTCCTTGAAAATATTCATAAATGGCCGATTCGACCAACCCTACTTCCCTGGATATATCCGTAATGGTGGTTTTTTGATAGCCCTGCTCCGCAAACAGCCTGGTTGCTGCCGTAATGATGCTTTTTCTTATATCTTCCCGATCCTTTTTTTTCATGGAAAAAGAATAATATTATTTATTTATCTTAACGTTTTATAAACAAAATTAAAAAATTTATATTTCTAATTATAAAAATACAGAACGATATTTTAATTGTCAAGAAATTATTCATTATTACCCCGATAATTTTGTTTTGTTTTCAACAAAAAGAATATTATTCATTTATAATATCAATATATTAAATAATAAAAAAATAGTTTTTTAGAACGGTATGAACGTCTGAACTAAGGGGGGCCGTTCCCCGGCGGCGGACCGGGCGTGGATAAGGAAGACTTTTCCCGGAGGTTATAGGCTTAATCAGGCCAAAAAAGGAGAATGATCGGGGCCAAGGCCAGGCGGTACCAGGCGAAAGGCTTTAAGGTCCAACGGCCCAGGAGTCGAATAAAAGCTGCTACGGTAATATAGGCCACCACAAAAGAGACCCCAAAACCGATCCCTAACAAGACGAGGTCTCCTGCCTGGAAATGAGACCAGGTCTTATAAAGGTCGTAACCCGTAGCGGCGATCATTACCGGAACGGCTGCCAGGAAGGAATATTCGGCTGCTGTTTTGCGATCCAAGCCGGTCAGAAGGCCGCCGACGATGGTCGCCCCGGCCCGCGATATGCCCGGCCACATGGAAAGACACTGAAAGAGACCTATATACAGGGCCTGGGACCATTGAATCCCATCCAGAGAGTCAGCCCTAACTTTGGTCCGTTGGTGTTCGGCGATCAATATGCCGATCCCGCCCACAGCCATGGCTATGGCCACCCAGGTCGGATTAAACAGATACCCCTTGATAACCTTATAGGCGAATTTCCCTATAATGAGGGCCGGAAGGGTAGTCAGCCCCAACAAAAAACAACCCTGTAAGCCGGAAAACCCAACATTTCTTTGGGACCAGTTCAGCCAGGCTTTTTTGGGTAAAAGGCCGATAAATCTTTGGCGGTAGAGGATGACGACCGCCAGGATGGCCCCGAGCTGAATGACAATGTCAAAGGTCTCGGACATCCGGCCCTTAAAGCTCAAAAGGTGTCCCACCAGGATCAGATGCCCTGTGGAGGAGACGGGGATGAACTCCGTTAACCCTTCCACGATGCCCAAAATGATGGCTACCCAATAATCAAACAATGCATTCTCCCAACCCGAAGGAATCAGAAAACAAGAAGGTTAATATATTTTTTCTCTGGGTGGATAGTTACAA
This sequence comes from Deltaproteobacteria bacterium, assembly GCA_016219225.1. NCBI lineage: Bacteria > Pseudomonadati > Myxococcota > Myxococcia > Deltaproteobacteria bacterium. The sequence goes on along the minus strand of JACRBX010000116.1, from coordinate 20,379 downwards.
AAAACCGATTACAGCCAATAATGGCCCCGATACTGCCGATAAAAGGCCACGGTCTTGTTAAGCCCCTCAGCCAGCAAGGTGCTGGGCTTCCAGCCCGTATGGGCGGTCAGCTTGGAAAAATCGGTGACCACATCGCCCACTTCGATGGTCTTCCGATCTTCCGGCCAGGGGACATGGACATAGCGGCCCGACCCGCAGGCCCGGATGATTTCCTGAACCAGTTGCAAGAAGGTGATGGACTCGGCACTCCCGATACTATAGATTTGGTCGACACAGGAAGGATTTTCCCCCAATAAAAGCAGGCAGGAAATAATGTCATCAATGTAAATCATTTCCCTTTTTTGGATGCCGTCGCCAAAGACTTTGATCTCCTGATCCTCCAGGGCCAATCGGATCAGAAAATTTTGGACGCCGTATTGGGGATGACGCATCTGGTGTCGCGGACCATAGGTATTGCCCAGGCGCAAAGAGGTTGCCCGGAGACCGCAAATTTTTTGATAGAGGAGGTGGTACCATTCTACGACCTGTTTACTGGCGGCATAGATGTCTTTGGGATTGGGCGGGGTATTTTCCGTAATGGGAATGGTCAGGGCCTGACCGTATTGGGCCCGGGTGCCGATATAGATGATCCGGGTTTGAGGATTGTGGGCGCGCAAGGCCTCTAAAAAATGGACCTGGGGGATGACATTGGTCTCCAGGTCAAAGAGGGGATCGGACATGGATCTCAGATGGCAGGAATGCATACCGATATTAAAAATCAGGTCTTTGCCTTTGACCTGATCATCAACCACCGAACGATCCCCGAGGTTGGCCTGGACCACTGCAACCCGGTCTTTTATCGGTTCGATATTAAAGGAATTGGCCCCTAAATCCGGTATCAGGGCATCCAAAAGAGTGACCTCGGCCCCCGATTCAATCAGGCGAATGGCCAAAGTACTTCCGATAAATCCAAGGCCGCCGGTAATCAATATCTTTTTGCCGGTGTAATAATTCATTTCAGACATTTTTGTCTCCTTTTGTTTCCAATTGATTTCACAAACCGGATCGTTCTATAATCCCGGATGGCGTCTTCGCTTCGGAACTTTAGTATCATATCCCGGACTTGAATACAACCGGCGACTTAAAAAAATGGAAAAATACATCTCTCATCAGGCCCGGGAATTGAGCCGGGCTGTCCTGGAGATTGAACAAACCGCCTTTCTGGATGGTCATTATTTCGCCTTCGCCCTTCGTTATTGTAATTGGTGTAAGGTTTGTGCGGTCAGCCAGGGGAAACCCTGTCCCACACCGGAAAAGGTCAGGCCTTGCGATCAAAGCTTCGGCATCGATGTGTATCAGACGGTGCGGAATCTGGGATGGCCCTGTGACGTCTTACAGAATAAAGATGATCGTCAAAACCGTTATGGGTTTGTGCTAATCGATTGATCCCGGCGACAAAAGCAGGAAAATCGTTACACAGACCCCGGATCCCAATTTACCGGAAAGAGTGATCCTGCCCTGGTGCATATTAACAATTTTTTCCGCCAGGGTCAGCCCCAAACCGATCCCATAGGTTTTTGTGGTAAAAAAAGGTTGCCGGGCCTTTTCTAAATGTTCCGGAACCATCCCCACGCCGGTATCGCTTATTTCAACCCGGACTTCTTTCCGGTCCACCCCGGTGCAGACACGCAACCGACCGCCCGAAGGCATGGCGTCGATGGCATTGCGGCAGATATTCAGGACGGCCTCCTTTATCCGGTCTTCATCCAGATCCATTTCAGGCAGATCCGGAGAAAAGTCGGTCGCCAGGGTTATATTGGATTTTTCCATTTGGGAATGGAGGGTCTGAAGACAGGAATGGAGAAGGTGGTTTAAATTTATTTTTTTTAGGGTTATCGACGGACATTGGATAAAGTCAAAAATCTGGAACAGGATCTGCTCCAGCCGCAAGGTTTCCTTGACGATAGTCTCCAAATGATTTTTATATTTCTCTTCCTGGGTGTGTCTTTGGATAAATCGGGCCACCCCGCCGATGGAGGCCAGGGGGTTCTTCATTTCATGGGCGATTTGAGCCGCCATTTCCCCCAGGGCTGACAATCGTTCGACCCGTATCAGCAGGTCCCGGTTTTCTTCCAATTCCTTGTTGACGGCTTCCAGGTTGGACACTTTTTGGGCCAGTTCGGAATAGAGCCGGCTTTTTTCTATGGCCAGGCTGGCCTGATTGGCAAACAGCTCCATAGCCGTAATGTCTTCGGCCGTGATCGGTTGGCGGGTAATATAGTTGTCGGCCACAATTATCCCTTGGACCCGGTCCGGCGAACAAAGGGGAACAACGGCAAAGGACTCGGACCCTAAAAGATGAATGATATCCTTTTTAACAGGCTGCTTATCGATCTGGCCGTCTACGACATTAAAAGATCGTTTTTCTTGAGCGGCCCGGATCAGGATGTTATCATAATCGGTGGAGGGAAGCGAAATCGCCTGGGCGATTTGGTTGACCCGGGTGTTTTCAATCCGGCAAACCCGACCGTATTCGGCGATGGCCTGGGACAGACTGGTTTTGCGCTCTTGTAAAGAGGCCCAGATCCGCCCCGCTTCTTCGGGACTGCCCGGGCCTATGGCAATCTTGCCTTCCAACCTGGTTTGGGTATCATTGAATAAGGCCAAAAAGGCTCGATTTAACCCCAGTCCTTCGCCGGCTGTGATTCCGACCAATATAGTCCTGAGGATTTCTTCAAGTTCTACGGTCTCTAACAGGGAAAAGGCTATCTTGACAGAGAGACCGTGTAAAATCTCCAGGCGGAGATTTTTTCTCTCGATGGCCTGATGATAGAGTTTGTTTTCAATTTCCAAACGCCTTTTCTCCAGAGCCCGGCGGACCACCAATTGCAGTTCCTCCAACGGGAAAGGCTTGGGAATATAATCAAAGGCCCCTTTCCGGATAGCCAATATGGCGGTTTTCACATCGACTACACCCGTCAGCATAACCACGCAGACTTCCTGGTCCTGCTCCAGGATCTTGGGCAAAAGAGTCAACCCATCCTGATAGGGAAGTTTGATGTCCAAAAGGATTAGGGCCAGGCGATGGTCGGCCATCAGATGAAAAAGCCCACGACCGTCTTCGGCCTCCAGACAGGTATATCCGGCCTTACTCAGGGCTTTCTGGATGAGCCGCCGGATATCAGGGTCGTCATCTACGATGAGTATCTTTTCGTCAGGGGACATGGCAGGTTCTCATTTCTTTATTGACAGGATAGAAGACCTTCATTAGAATTTTATATCAGGATGCAGATTTTCGCTGATACACGCAGCTCATTATTCTATTAGCTCTTTATATTTAAAATCTTGACGATCTGCACGATCGGCATCCTGCCGATCCGAGTTCATCGGCGTCTAAATGCTAATTCTTATACTTTATAGTCAGGAAACTACCATTTCTAATCCGAGGGAGGAATTATGTCTGACAGCCTGGATGTAATTATCGTCGATGACGATCCGGCCGTTTGCGAGGTCGTGGCCAAGATCATCACCAGATTTTATACCTGGGGACAGGTGCTCACCTTTACCCAGTCCGGAGAAGCCGTCGCCTTTTGCCGAAGCCAGAAAAATTCCGTAGCCATCTTCGTTTTAGACGTCTTCATGGGTGAGGAAACCGGATTCGGTTTTCTGGAGGCCGTCATCGACAAGTTCCCCCTGGCCTACCAGGATACGATCATTGTCACCGGAAATGCCAGTGATGACGTGGTCAATATGTGCATCGCCTCGGACATTACTTATCTCATTGAAAAACCCATTCGCCCCTATGCCCTGCAATTAGCCGTCCGAGCCATTGTAGCCAAATACATAAAATTCGCCAAGAAGATTTTGCGCGATCCGGCCCTGGCCGAAAGTATCGCCGCCTTTTAGGGATCAGGGATCAGGGATCGGGGGTCGGGGGGCAGTCGAAGAGAAAGTTGCAAGTTACAGGTGTAAAAACCTTCAACCCTGTACCTTGCCCATAGCCCATAGCCCATCACCCATCACCTGAAAAAATTTTCATGTTTCGTGACGCCCTCCAGGACAAAGGTTTAACTTTTCCCCGATCCCTGACCCCCGAACCCCGATCCCTTTCATGATGAGGCAAAAGTGGTGGTCAGGTCGTTATCGATCACATAGATACAGGCCTCCTTGGCCCCCTGGGAGGAGTAGCCGAATTTTCCCATGAGGTTCTGCATGAGGAAGTTGATCTCCTCCCGGATCCTTTTATCGTAGGTTCTGAAACTATCTGTGGCAAAATCCTTGATGGCCCTCCTGAAATTTTCATTTTTCAGAAAAGGGTCCATCACCTTTTCCTTCAGGTTGTGGACATACCGTTCACGCAGGGAGTGATACACCGAAGTCTCGGTAATTTGCTTTCCCTCCAGGAGCATTTCCTGGGTCAGGGTCTTGGAGGCATATTGATTCTGGACCTCTTTTCGGAAGGCCTGCCTTTGGGAATCTTTAAGCCCCGCACCGAGGATGCGGCGTTCAAGGCCTTCAAAAAACTCCTCTCCGATTTCCAGGGTTTCCCCGGTATAGATACATCTTTCGGCACTGCCGGGTTCAAAATTGGTGGCAAAAAGGTAATTCTGAATATCTCTTGAAATCCGTTCTTCATTATAGTAATAAAGCGATTCCTTGACTTCCTGAAGGACCGCATAGTTATAAGAACTTACCAGGGAATCCAAAAATCCTTCAGGGATCGAAGCCAGCAGGTCCCGGCGATTTTCGCGGAAGAAATGATAAACCATGGCCATGGTGATTAATTTGCCATTCTTGGCGTAGGTGGAATAAAACTCATTTAAAATCATGATGGAGTCTCTTCCTGAAAACCCTTTGGTTCCCTCGGTCTCCGACTCGCCGATGATAGACTGTCTTCGCTTGGCCGTAAATCTTTTCCGGTCCTCCTGAGAAAGCCAGGGGGGGATCAAGCCGGCATAGATATCCATTTTCAACAACTGGAGGTTTCGGTCACAATACAGCCGGTAGCGATCCGGCTCTTTGATCCACTCCTCTAACCCCTCGGATTTTTCCTTCATCCGGGAGGATATAACCACCTTGGAGAAATTTTGGAGCACCCGGGGAAGAAAACGGCTCTCGAGTTGATCACCAAAGACGTTCCTGTGGATCTTGACCTCGGTATTGTAATCGAGGACATAGGGGATCTTGATAAAGGTGATACGGTCGATAAAAGAATGGGTGTCGCCTATATTTTCCAGATCTTCCGGATTCATCAGGGCCAGAAACAGGGAATTGACATTCTCTTCGATCTCTTCCTCCACCTTATGGACCCCTTCACTGATGATGCCGTGAAGATTGGCAAAGCGTTCCTTGTTGTGATCTTTTACATCCATCAGGGCGAAGATGCCATTGTTGGTGATGGCATATCGGGAAAAAAGATATTTAACCCTGTTGCTGTCTTTGACCAGGGCATTCAATTGACTTTGCAGCATCTCATTAGTGATGACAGCGACTTTGGTAATCCGGTCGCCGGGATTAAAGACACTGATCCCCTGGCCCAGACGCCGGTTAAATTCGTAGCGTCGGGCAAAGACCATATCAAAGACCTTGGCCGGAGAATCCAAAAGGTCCAAAAGGGTCTGATACAGGGACAGGCAGATCGTGCAGGGATTATCTCTGAACACCCATTCATACTGCTTTTCGGTAAATAACTTTTGTTTGAACCCTTCATCCTGGATGAGATGGTCAAAGACCTCCCGGCGATACCCTTTAGGGATTAAAAGGATAGGGTTGTCATGACTGGGGCAGGGGACCTCCAGGTATTCCTTGGCAGGCAGGCCCAGAATTTGATCCCGCTGGGCCGGCCGGGGGGTCAGGGAGGCATGCTCAGCCAGGGTCCGTAACTGGCCCAAAAGGACATGGGCCTCATTTTCGAAAAGCACGCCCAGTTCCTTTTTGTCCAGGCGCCAGACGGTTTCGTAGGTGCTTCCGGCGGCGGTTTTGCTGTAGTGCTCAAACTTCATCAGCAGGTTGTTCAGGAAGGTGCTCTTACCGCATCCATGAGGACCTTCAAAAATATAGATCCGGTTTTGCTGCCTTCCATGTTGAAAGGCATTGATATGATTGATAAGCCGATTGGCGAAGAGACGGTCGGCGAAAAAAGGGTGGTCCGCCCCGTCGACAAAAAGGCTGTTGCAGTCATAATAGACATAGTTGATGGATTCCGGATCATCCGGATATTCATTTACGCCTTCGCCTAAATGACTTTTGATCATGTCCTGGAGCCTCTGAAAAATATTGCGAAAGACCAGGGTCGGTTGTTCCCCGGCCAACGTCATGAATTCCTGGTAATTCATGGGAAGGCGGTTTTCCCGTTCCTTGATTTTTTGACAGAGGGTGGATATTACTTGCTCAACGGATTCCATGGGCCGCCTTTCCTCATAGAAGGGACCTGGAGAGTTTTCGATTCTCCATGGTATAAAGGACCCGGCCGAACTGGGCCTTGTCTTGACGCGAAGATTTACCATCGGTCGGGACCGGGTCATACAAATTGTAGCTATAGGCCAAGGGGGGCTCCGGTTTTTCTATCGGTTCGGAGGTTTCGAGCTTCACAGGCCCCCCCCAGAGGTACTCAATCCCTAAAAGAGTGTGGGCGATAAATTCGCGGACCAGGGGTTTGCCTTCAAATTGATGGTCAAGATATAAGGACCGGTCTTGGGATTTCGGCTCACCGATGACTATATGGGGTGGATGGTAAAGGGATTCAAGCAGCATCGCTTTGTAGTCCGAAGCCTTCCGGCTCTGAATATAATACTCCCAAACCTCTTTTTGAGGGTTCAATCTTTTTCCGGCCACAAAAAGTTTGTAAGTGTCCACGAAATCCTGATCCACAAAAGTATTAACGAACATAAAATCGTTGAAGTTTTCCCGAACCTGAGAAACGAAATCCCGCCCTTGTCCGGTTTTTTGGTCAAAGCCACTGCGTCCCCCGATACTTTCGAGCCGTTGGAAGGCATAGGAGATCCGGCCTTGGTCGGCTAAACCTTCCAGATAGGAAAACAGCCTCATGCCCAGGGCATAGGGATTGAGTCCCATGCGCGGAAGGGCCGTTACCTTGGCATTGACCCTGGCGAAGGCCACCTCATTGCCCTTGATCCGGTCGTCGTTGATAAACAACTTTTCATGCCAATAGCTGGCCCAGCCTTCATTGAGGATCTTGGTCCTGATTTGCGGTTGAAAATAGAGAGAGGTCTTTCGGACAATCTCCATGACCGTTTTCATCCAGCGGTTTTCTTCCTTTTGTAAAAACGGCGAGTGGTCCGCAATAAAATCGATCAGGTCCCTGGATTTGGGCTTCTTAGACTTTTGCCGGGTGGTATATAAGGCCTCAAACTCAGGATATTTCTTGGACACCTGGGAAAAAAAAATCGATTCGGCCATGGAACCGAACCGGCCGGTGGTTTCATTATAACGGTCCACTTCCTTGAGATATTCATGGAAAGGAACCCGGACGATGGTCTGCAAGAACAGATCGAAGTAGAAATCCAGCTTGCCGGCGCTCTTGTTCCCTGCCGGTCGGTTAAGGTCTGAGAGTTCATTATAAAAGCCGACCAGATTGTCGATCCCCCGGGTGAACTCGATGACATAGTCCACGAAACGTCCCTTTTCCGAGCGCAGCAAGGCAATGGAGCGTTTATCGGAAAGGGCTTGTCCGGCAAAATCTTCCTGCCAGGTATGTTTAAAAAACAGGTTGTTCTGAAAAAAATCGATATGGGCCAGGACATGATAAAAGATCATCACATTCAACCAGTCCGGGTTGTTGTCATTATAAAACGACATGGCCGGACGGGTATTGATAACGGTTTCATAGGGATTATAAGGATACAGCTCGTACTTCCCTTTTTCTTTGAGCACCTCCACCTCATGGACCCAGTAATCATACAGGGTGGGGATCATGTTTTTAGGCATCAGTTCCAGAAGGTCTTTGTTGGTGACGATATATTCCAGGGTTTCGTCCTGGAACTGAAGCCCGGCCTCTTTGGCCCGGTCTTTACAGCCTTCCATGATGCGCTTGGTATGTTGATTGATGAGTTCCATTTAGTTCGAAAATAGAGTTCAAGATATCAGTTGCTTGATGCCTTCAATCAGACGGGATTCCTCGGCCTCTTCTTCTATAACCACCAGCCGTAATTGCTTCATATATTCTTCCAGGACTCGAGAATCCTTGATTGTCTTCTCCAGGGCCGATCCTCCTCGATTGGCCACGGTGATACCCACCCGGCTGCTATAGAGGGCCATCTTGCGGAGTTCCGGAATGGTTTCCTTCCCGGTGGTGTCCCAATCATCCCCATCGGTGCCGTGAAAGACATAAATATTATAATCCCTGGACAAATTTTCTCTTTCCACGATTTCATTGACCAGGCGATAAGCCGAGACCACCTTGGTCCCGCCGGCCACCGACAAACTGGAATAACTGTTGAAGTCCGGGACCTCCTTGGCCTCGGTATCGTGGAGGATAAAGCGGGTCTCCACTTGTCGATCGTACTGGTACAGGAGCCAGCTATAGATCAAGACGTGTTGGGTCACCACCACCTCGGTCGGTTTGCCGGACATGGAACCGGAATAATCCCGGACGAAAAAAACCATGGCCTGGGATTCAAAATCCTGTTCCTTGGAAAGGATCCGGTAAACGCTGTCCTGCGGAGAGACCAGGAGACGGGCCGGATCGATCTGGGCAACATCCGGAATGGTGTTTAGGTTGATGTTGGTCTCGATAATCTTCCTTAAGGTAGCCTTTTTATCCAGGACCTGGCCAAACCCCTTATTCCGGTCGGTGAGTTCATAAGTAAATTTTTTTAAGGAACGTTTTTTCCCCTTTTCGGTCAGATTGGGCAGGTTGAATTTTTCGGTTAAGATCCTCCCTAAATCAAAGGCGCTGGACTCGATCTCATGCTCCCCGCTCTCGCCCTGGCCGGCCCCTCCGGTTCCTGAGCCTTCCGTTCCGTGGACCGGTTCCTCTCCGATCACCTGGCCGTCATTACCCTCCCCTGACCCGCCGGACTGATCTTCAGTTTTTGAAGAATCCGCCTTCAGGTCGTGGATCAATTTCTCCTCCACGGTTGTGGGAACCACGACGATTTTCTCCTTTCCCCCTTTCCCGACCTTGATCAACCGGCCGATCCGGATCTTCCGGGGAAACCCGTCCTTTTCCCGTTGAAGGTCTCTTTCCAACAGCTCATCAATCGATTTCAGATTTTGAAGATAGTGTCCCCTTGGTGCGGTGAGGGCTTGAAGATGGGTCAGGTCGTCCTGTTCATAAAGGGTATTCCGGAAGGCTTTTCCCAAATCGTCTTTCCACTGTTTAATCCGCGGTTCAGGATCCAAGTCGCCAGGCATGATGTGGCGAGATTCCCCTTCTGGATTCTGACTCCTGGATTCTGGATTCTCTAACTCTTTGTCAGTTTTCATCATTCCGGGTACAAAAATACTCGATAGTCTTCTGGGCGCAGGTTTTACAATATCTCAACTGGGTCAACATGGTTTGCGTCATGCGGTCATAAAGCTTCTGGTTCTCATCGTTGGTCCGGTTGGCCAAGGCCCCGATGAGACTCCCGGCCCCGGCGATATCGGACTTGAGTCTCACATCCGTGACGGCCTTGACCAGTTCGATATTGTCCATAAAATCATAACCGGGATCGATTGACAGCTTTTGGCCGTAAATCTTTCTTATGGAAGTCCTGAAGGATTCCCGCTGTTCATGGGTCTTCAGACCCAACCTCTCCTCAACACTCTGGATATATCGCTCATCGATCTTGAGGGCCTTTAATTGGGCGGTCTGGGGATCCTTATATTTCCACATCTTATCAGGACCCAGGTTTTCGGCATCGATCCCGATAATCATGTTGACATAATTCATGACATCTTTTTTTATGGCATGGGGTTCGTCCATATAGGCATTGAACATCTCGGTCATGATCCGTTCCCGGTATAGACCTCGGGCCGTCTTGATGTCTTCAAAATATTTTTTTCTTTCATTGGCCTCGGTTACATAATCCAGGATGACCCGCTCGAAGGCCTTAAAAATGTCCTCGGCAAACATACATTGACCTTCGTTAGTCTCGGAGGTCTCCATCAACAATTGGAGGGCCCTCCCCAGGTCCCGCTGCCCCAGTCCTTTTTGACCGAATCGTTTGGTGATGTCCGGTTCATGATTAAGGGTGTCAATGACCTCGGCCAGGGTCTTGATGCTTTTCTCCCCGGCCACTTCTCCGGCCCCCAGCTTCATCATCTCTATGGGGGTCAGTTTCTCCGTCCTGGGCAGCCGGGTCAAAACGGCCGCAATAGAGGCCGCATAATTCAAATTAGGGTCCTGGTGTAATTTTTCCTTGGTCAGGGTGGTCTTGGATTCACTGCCGACGGCATAGGCGGTCAATTGTTCCTGCATACGGTAGTTGGTATTGTGGGCCACATAGCAGATGCGGCATCGATCCACGATGGGGGCCTCTTCTTTTTCGGCCAGGAAGCGGTTGAACTCGGCATTGTTGCTGGTGGCGATGATCAGGGTATCGATGGGCCAGCGGAACCCATCTATTTCTATGTTTCTGTTTTGGATTACCCCGAGATAAACCTGAACCAGATCCTTTTTGTTTTTGAAGATCTCATCGCTGAAATGGATACCCCCTCCGGCTACCCGGGCCAGGGCCCCCCTCCGAAGGTCGAAACGATAAGGGTTATTCGGATCGGTTAAATGAAGGAGTCTTTGGATCGATTCTTCCCCTAAAAGGTCTACGGCCGAAGAAGTGATCTTGTCCTTGGCCGAATATTTCCCGGTGATCGTCCCCAGGCTTTCGCTTAAGGGGACCGGGACGACTTCAAAAAAATCCTTAAGTTCTTCGATGTTGCCATTTAAGGCATTCCGGATATCGTTCATGATGTAGTCGCTGCAGGCACCCAAGGGTCTGAAGGTTTCAAAGAGGCTTTCCACTTCCTGGTCGGAAAATCCAGCCTCCCGGGTCAGATAGGTCATGTTCTCTTTTCGGGACGGGAAGAGATTCATGGCCAGGATCATGGGATCTTCAAAGGTCTGGGACTGGATCTGGGTTATTCGACCATAGGTGCCCAGTTTTTCCAGATTCTTGAAGTTGAAGGTATAACGGCGGTTTTCTTCCTGGGCCAAGAAATTCCGATAAAGACTGCAGAGGGTATCGACCAAAAAGGTCTTCCCATTGCCCGGCTCCCCCACCAGGACAAAGGCCATTTCCCGGGATGAACCCCCTTCGGCCGCGTCCTTGATACAAGAAACAAAACTATTGATCTCATCATACATGCCAATGACGTGCTTATTGCCCAGGCGAAAGATTTTAAAGTTGTAGGTGCTTTTCCCATTGACCACGACCTTTTCGATCAATTCATTGTTTTCCAGGATCATCCGGGCCACGGTCTGAAAGGCATTTTCATACCGCCTTTTTCCTTCCTTGACCTGCTGCAGGTGAAATCCCAGGGTCCTTGGGCTGTTTGTTTCCATGTGGTTCCTCCCGGGCCGGTCAAACCCTTGGCCGGATGACCAGGGGCTCAACGGCATCTTAAAGTGTTACCTTTATATTAAACCTTCATACCTCATGGAGGCACCACGAAGCATGAAAATGGGTTTCGCCGAACGCCGAACGCCGAACGCTGAACGTTATTTTTGTATTAAAGCAAGGAGTATGCCATTAAAAACAGCTTGTCCGGTAACCCCTTTTCCTCCATCCCGGGGGAGAGGGAAATTTTCTATTTTCCATCCGGATTTTTACATCAAATTAGTCAAGAAAGCTGAACGGATAGGTTAAAGAAAAGTCGGTCGGGTTTGGTGGTCCAAAAGGAACAGGTTCTTTTAATCGGAATTCCGGAAAGGGTCCGGGAGAACCTTAACCAACTTTGATGACATCCGGCATGTTTTTGATGTTTCCTCCGCATCCTGACAAAAAGCTGACAGACCGGATAGGGTTTACATTTCTCCTTGAAGAAAGCGGCCGCCTGAGATACGATACCTTTCAACCCGATGGGACTTTCAAAATGGGTTTCACCTTATTGTTACCTGGAAATTTTTCAGAAGAAATAACGGAGGAAAGTATGAGTGAATTTGAAAACAAACGGGTATTGGTAACCGGAGGTTCGCGGGGTATCGGGCTGGGAATTGCCCGGTATTTTGTGGGCCAGGGCGCCTGGGTGGCCATCTGCGGCCGGAAAGAAGTCAACTTGCAAAAGGCTAAAGAGGAAATGGGAAATCTCTTAACCTTTCAGGCCAACGTCGGGAAAGCCGAAGAGGTGACGGAATTGTTTATTAATATCCGTTCGGAATTCGGCGGCCTGGACCTTCTGGTTAATAATGTGGGGATGAATATCTTCACCCCTTCTACGGTGGAGGCCGAGGTGACCCTCTGGGATAAAATCCTGGATGGAAACCTGAAGTCCGCTTTTATGTGTTCCCGCCAGGCCTTCCCCCTGATGAAAGAAAAAGGGGGGTCCATCATCAATATCAGCTCTACGGCCGCCCATCGGGCCGCCCCGGGTATGGGGATTTACGGGATAGCCAAGGCCGGGATGGAGATGCTGACCAGGGTGTTGGCCAGAGAACTGGCTTCTTATGGAATAAGGGTCAATGCCGTGGCCCCCGGTGTGGTGGAGACTGATTTCTCCAAACCTTTTTGGACGGATGACTCCATCCTGAAGGAAATACTGAAAGGGGTTCCCCAGGGGCGGATCGCTAAAATCGAAGACGTGGTTCAGATGGTGGATTTCCTGGCCTCTTCAAGATCCGCTTATTTGACCGGGGAGATTATTTCCCTTTGTGGCGGTGCCGAGGCCTGATAGGCCTGAGGCATGAGGCGTGAGGCGAAAAGACAGTTCGGAGTTCGGAGTAAAGAGCTCAAAGCAACAAAAATCAATGCTCGGGGGCAAAAAATTTTTATTAAACTTGCCCCCTGACCCCTGAACCCTGAGCCTTGACCCCTGAGCCCTGAGCCCTGAACCCTGAGCCCTGAACCTTTGATTACAGGTATTGCAGGAGATCCAACGGCTTTTCGAGCAGGGCCTTGGCCCCGTTGGCCGTAAGTTCCTGGGCGGTGCGAAAGCCCCATAAGGCCCCTAAAGGAAACATGCCGGCCGCCACGGCGGTCTTCATGTCCGTAGCGGTATCTCCAAGATATAGAAATTGGTCCTGATTAAGGCCCATGATTTGGGCTATTTCCAGGGCTGCCGTGGGGTCCGGCTTTTTGGGGACCATGGGCCGGGCCCCCAAGACCACCTGAAAAGACCAGTTAGGCAGCAGCTTGGCCACACATATCTGGGTGAAGTCCTGGACTTTGTTAGACAAGACGGCCAGGGGGATTTCTCTTTGGTGGAGGGCGTCTAAGAGTTCCGGTACCCCCGGATAGGGCCGGGTCTTCTTGTCCCAACGCCGGCCATATTCTTCCCGCATGGCGATGACGCATTGGCTGATGGTCGCCTCATCAGCCCGATCTGCCGGCAAGGCCCGCAGGACCAGGGTTTCGACCCCCTCGCCGACGAAATATTTATAGGCTTCCTGACCGTGGCCCGGAAAGCCGAAGCGGGCCAACACCTCGTTCATGGAATCGGTCAAGTCCTCAATGGTATCCAGTAAGGTCCCGTCCAGGTCAAAAATAATCGCTTCATAACGCATATCGAATTCTCCTGTCAGGTGATACGGGCAATAGATTACCTGCTTTGGAAATATCAGGCCTCCCCCATGGCCCTTTTCGCCACCCTTTCCGAAAAAGTGTGCATATCCCCAAAGGAAATACAGCGGGTCGGGCAAACCAGGCTGCAGGCCGGCCGTTCGTCTTGCGACAGCCGATCGATGCATAAATCGCACTTCATGGCCAGTCCTTTTTCTTCTTCGAACTGCATAGCCCCGAAGGGACAGGCTTCGACACAGGCCTGGCAACCGATGCAGAGTTCAGAGTCGATCAGCACAACACCCTGGGGATTTCTTATTATGGCCCCGGCCGGACAGGCTTCCTTGCAGGGGGCATTGGCACAGTGGTGACAGTAAATGGGGAAAAAGTCGCACCCCTTCTCGATTACCCGTACCAGTCTCGGCCCCACCCCAAGCGCATGCTCCTGCTTGCAGGCCACTTCACAGGCATGACAGCCCATGCAATCCTTTTTAAAAAACATCAAAGAGACTTTTCCCATCTCATACCCTCCTGTGATCTATTGATCCGGACCGCGTACACAACGGACCTGGTAGATGTTGCCCTTGGAATAACTCAGCACATAGGCGCCGTCAAACATCACGATCCAGGCATTTTTAGTAGCCGGCCCGAAGGTGGTTGACGACCAATAGCTTAGTATATCCTGAAAAGGGACCTCCGGACGAATGACCGGCCGATATCTGCTCCGGTCCAGCAGGGTCTCCAGCTCGAAAACGCCGGGCAGGCGCCAATCCTGCCTGCCCTCCCATATAAGCTCCCCGGCATAGGCCATGGCCCCATCCCAGGTCATCTCACCGGGTGATTCCATTTGCCATTCCAGGTCTGTTTCAGGATCCGTCCAGGTAGCCATATTTCTATCCGGGATTCGTTTGCCCAATCGGCTTCATCGACTTTGCGACGCCTCTTCCGGTATGACCCTTAATCCTCCACCCGGGCGATGCTGCACAAACAATTCCTTATATTGGTCGCCCCCATGGCCGGATCCATGGTCCTGTGGGCATTGTCCATCAGGATATTGATATTGGATATATCCCAGCCGTGACCCGGGTCCTTGATCTCCGGGTACCACCAGCCATGTTCGGCAACCACCACTTGGGGATTGATTCCGTCGTAAAGCTTGGCCCGCTCCTTGACCCGTCCCCGGGGCGACTCGATATAAACCCAGTCGCCATCCTGGATCCCATGTTTCCTGGCCGTCTCGGGGTGAATCTCGACGATCGGGTCGGGCCGGATCTCCCTCAACCAGGGCTGCTGGCGGTTGGCTGAATGGAAAAAAGTCGGTGTCCGCAACCCGGCATTCAGGATGTAAGGGTAACGTTCCAGGAGTTCGGGTGTGGAAACCGGACTCTCCGGCAGTTCCACATATTTGGGCAGGGGGTCGAATCCCCACTTCTCCAGGGTAGTGGACCAGAGTTCCACCTTCCGGGTGGGTGTGGAAAAGCCCCTTTCCTTGTACTTGTGGTAGACCATCTCTCCCTGGAGCCAGCCGATCTTTTTAAATTCCTCCCAGGTCACCCCGGCCGGTTCGAGCAGATAATCGAGGGACTCCTCTACGGTATCCCACCACTGCTGCCCCATCCTCTTGCCCAATTCCATGAAGATTTTGTGGTCCTGCCAGGCCTCCCCGATCTCGACGCACTTCTGCCGGGCCACCACGAAACCGTGTCTTTTCCAGTTATCGGCCACGTGATTCTGTTCGAGCCAGGTACCGGCCGGCAGAAAGATGTCGGCCAGCTCGGCCGTGGGGGTGAGGAAAAAATCGATGGCTACCAGGAAATCCAGGGCCTGGAGCGCAGCATAGGCCTCCCTGGCCCCATCCCTGGTGATCACCGGATTGGTCCCGCATAAAAGACCGGCTTTTAATTGATAGGGTTTCCCCTCTAATATGGATTCCCAGGCGACCTTGGGGGTTATAAAGGCCACTCTGGCCCCTAATTTATACTGCTCCCCTCCCAGCCTCTTGGCCCTCTGCTCCAGGCTGAGTTCCTTATGCCGGGCAAATTCAGCCACCGTCCGGGTCGGCGGGTTGACATAGAGGACGTTGCCCCCGGGTGCGTCCAGGTTGCCGGTGGCTGCCATGAGCCCGGTGGCCGTCCGGGTAAAGTCGGTGCAGTTGTTGGTCTGTTCGGTCGGTACGCCCCAATGGATGCAGGCCGGTTTTGTGGTGGCATACAGCCTGGCCGCCTGACGGATGAGGTCCTTGTCCACCCAGGTAATCTCCTCCACCCGTTCCAGGGGATAGTCCTTCATCACCCTTTCCCGGAAGGCCTCCCAGCCGTGGATATATTGGGCCGTAAACTCCCGGTCGAATAATTCTTCCTCCATGATCACCCGGTGGAAACCCATGGCCAGGGCAGCATCCGTGCCCGGTCGCAGTTGGAGCCAGAGGTGGGCCCTTTTGGCCACAAAGCCTTTACGGGGATCGATACAGATGAGTTTGGCCCCCTTTTTATAAGCCTTCCAGAAATCGACCCCTTTGTACTCATCCGGGTTGGTCCATTGGGGATTGCAGGCCCACATGACGATCAGTTTCGGCTCGCCCCGGTAGTCGCAGATAGGCAAGTTGCCGCAGGTAATCAGGGTGGAAGCCACCCTGGAGACATAACACATGTGGCCGGCAGTCAGGACGTTCGGCGTACCGAGCATATTGGCAAACCGGTAGAGATGGCTTTCGTAGTCCCGGCCGGTCCCCTGGCCGATGACAATGGCCTCAGGCCCGTGGGCAGCGATCACTTCCTTGAATTTTGTGGCAACGGTGTCCAGGGCCTCGTCCCAGGAGATCCGTTCCCATTGGCCGTTCACCTTTTTCATGGGATGAAGGATCCTGTCGGGATGATAGGCCATTTGGGTGACGGCCAGCCCCTTGCTGCATAAAGTCCCGTAACTGATGGGGGATTCCGGGTCCCCTTCCACCTTGATCACCTTGCCATCCGAAACGGTGGCGATCACGCCGCACCCGCCATGACAATTCCTGCAAGCCGTTCTGATTTTTTTAATCTCCCCCATCTGCAACCTCCTTATCGGGTAATGGAGTCATTGACCGAATACCCGGATTCTGGATTCCCGATAAAGACATTCGGGAATGACGGAAAAACTATTGCTGTAGTATTAATCCATCTCCGCTAAATCCGAAATGCCGAACTTCAGGGCATAAATGAAACTCATCATGGCCCGAACATTCTTTTCTATGACCGGCATTTCCCCCCCCAGGGCCTTGAGATCACGCAAGTGTTTCTCAATCTGATCGATATGGACCTTCATCCCGTTGAGATTTGCCCATTGGCTTTTTTCTGCTGGATCAGTCATTTTCTTTTACCTCCCTGAGGTCTTTGAACCTCTTGGATTTCAAGGTATAGCGCGGAAGTTCGCCGGGGGCGACCAGATCGATCCGGAATCTCAGGTTGGTTTTTATTTTCAGTCTTTCCGAGATATTCCTGGAAAAATCTTTGGACGCCTCGACCCCCATTTCCTCCTGGGGTTCTACCTTAAGGCGGATTTCATCCATGATGCCCTTACGTTCGACGATGATTTCATATTCCATAACCTGAGGGAATTCCCTCCGGACTACCTCTTCGACCGTGACCGGGGTAAACAGGACCCCCCGGATTTTTCTTAGATCATCGGTCCGGCCTTCGACTCCGGAAATCCTCTTGGAGGTCCGGCCGCAGAGACACCCCTTTTCGCCCCGGCGTACCACATCTTTGGTGTTGAAGCGGATCAAGGGAAAGGAATGCCTTCCGAGCGGCGTGACCACGGCCACACCCAGTTCCCCCGGGTCGACTTCCCGGCTCATGGTCTCCATATCCAGGACCTCCACCAGGAAGAAAGGCTCCATGATGTGCAGCCCCCTGCGCTCCCCGCACATAGCCGCCCAGGCGCAGGGCTCTGTTCCTCCGATATGGTCATAAACCTCGGCGCCCCAGATTTCTTCCAGCCGGTTCCGGGTGGCCGGCGGCAACGGCTCTCCGGCACAAAGCATCTTTTTGATCCCGATCGTTTTGGGATCGAGCCCCATTTTCAGTGCCTCCTCAGCCATGTGGAGGCCGTAGGTGGGCGTATTCAAAAGGGCCGTCGCCTTGACTTCCAGCATCTTGTTGATCCGGCCCCGGGTATCCAGTGCCCCCCCGGGGACGACCTCACAACCCAGTTTTTCTGCCCCATAATGGCCCTCCCAGAAGGCCACATAGACATTATAGCCAAAGGGAACAAAGACGCGATCTGTTTCCCGGAATCCGGCCATCCAGAGGATATGGCACCAGACCTCAATCCGCCACTGCCAGCTCTCATAAGATTCCGGAACATAAACCGGTCTTCCGGTGGTCCCCGATGTCTGACGGAAATCGGTCACCTCCTTTAAATCAACGCCTAACATTTCTCCGTAAGGGAAAGGGGGCTTGCCCTCCTGGGCTTTCCGGAGGTCTTCTTTGTCGATCAATGGGAGTCGGCGGACCGATTCGATAGTGGTGATTTCTTCGGGAAGGATGTCCTTGTACTTTTCCTGATAAAAAACCGAATGCTCCTTGGCATACCGAATCAGCTTACGAAGATTCCTGAGTTCAAGGGCCAGATGCTGATCCGAAGTCAGGGTCTCCAGTACAGGATTCCAATATTTCCTGCCGTCTTCAACCATCATAGAGGAACCTCCTCACGAAGAGAATTGGGCCTCAATCCGGGCCCCTATTTTTTTAAGTTGGTCCTTATACTCGGGTATCATTTGATCGGTGATCTGGCTTTTCAATCCTACAACCCAGATGGCGGCCTGAAAATCCGGCCGGCCGATATTCAAGGGGATAGCCAGGGCACGTATGCCTTCGATATATTCTTCATCGTCCAGAGCGATTTGATCCTCCCCGGATTTTTTTATCTTATTTTTAAATTGTTTTAGATCAGTACAGGAATAAGGGGTAAATTTTATCAATTTGTTTTCTGACAGAATTTTATCGACCTGGGCTTCGGGCAGTTGCGACAACAGGACCTTTCCACTTGCTCCGGCCACCAGGGGGATTTTCATGCCCATTTCGGAGGAGACCTTGATATCATAGGGTGAATCCACCTTATCGACAATCACGGCCTTCATTCCGGAGCGAAGCCCCAGAAATACGGAAAGCTTGGTTTGTTGATTGATTTCCTCCAGATAAGGGTGTATCTTGGAAATGAGTATCGATCCGGCTCCGGCCTCCCGGCCAAGGGTATACAGTTTTATACCCAGACGCACCTTGTTTTCAGAAGCCATTTCGAGGACCCCTAAATCCACCAGGGTATAAATCAGGTTAAAAACCGTGCTCTTATGAAAACCCAGCCGATGAGACAGCTCACTGATCCCCAGGGGATTCTTTGCCCCGGCCAACAGCTCCAAAATTTTGAAGCATTTGTCTACGGCAGGAACTCTTTTTATTTGCACTTTTGTTGTTTTACCGGTCGGCTTCATATTTTATTGTTTGTCCCAACATTTTCTCCATAGAGAACATTTTATTTCTATATAGAACAAACAATAAAAGGTGTCAAGAAAAAAGTGATTCTGCTTGACCCCCTGCTTCCCTTCCTTTATCCTGCAAAATTAATTCACGGAAAGGAAATAAACCCATGAAAAAAACAACGGCTATTATCGTCTTATCGTTATTATTTATTTTCTCTATTAACAGTTGGGCAGCAGATAGTAAGTCGAAGGTTTTTCAAGGTATAGGGGTGTTGACTGGTCTTGGAACCGGCCCATTGGAAAAAAAAGGGGAATATCGTCTCCACCCGGTGATCCTTGATTTCGATGTTGATCTCAAACCTTTTCTTGAAAAAAAAGGGTTTTGTCCACCGGGTTTATTTCAGTTCCAAATAGAACCCTTTATGAGTATGGTTTCCCAACCCGATCTGAATTGGGAAGCCGGAACGGCCCTCATGTTAAAAGTCGGGATTCTCCCCGAGAGGCACCCCGTTCAGCCCTACGTGAAAGCAGGCCTGGGCTTCCTTTATATGTCCCAGACCAGCCATGAACAGTCTACCCAATTTAATTTTCTTGAACAAGCCGGAATTGGAATACACTATTTTTTTGAAAAAGATAAGGCTATTACCGCAGAAGGCCTCTATCGTCATGTCTCCAACGCCAGCGTCAAACAACCCAACAGCGGCATAAACACCCTTTTTTTATTAGTGGGTATCACGCATAAATTCTAATCAAAGATATTTAAAATTTTGGAATTCAGAATGAGTAACAGCCCCAAAAAAGATATACCATTATTCTGGATTCATGGTGTTTAACCTCCCTGAAATTGCTTTATTTTTACCTGAAGGGCTGGTAAAATGAATTTTTTTGTATCAGTTTAGCTTTTTGAAAAAACGGCGATAACCTCTCCGTCATTCCGGTGAAAACCGGAATCCAGGAGTCATACTGAGACGAAAGAAACCTGGATTCCGGTTTTCACCGGAATGACGTTTGAGAAAATCAGGATTTTCAGATAAAAGTCTTAAATTTTTCAAAGGGCTAAATGGTTACATTTTTTTTAACCCTTTTGCCCCATCGAATTAATGTGGTCCTTTAAAAAAGGAGAATTAATTATGGCCAGAAAACAGTTTTTCAGTATGTTGCTCGGTTTCTTATTGATCCTTATTCCTATAAGCACTTCTTTCGGCCTGACCACAGTGAAGGTAGGCCTTCTCAAGCTCTCCAGTTCGGCTCCGGTCTTCATTGGGATGGACAAAGGATTTTTCGAGGCCG
>JACRBX010000115.1 GCA_016219225.1 Deltaproteobacteria bacterium | reverse complement strand
TTCGTTTGAAATACCACAATTGGGTCATTGGCGATATTCTGAGATTTCTCCTGACGTCCATAGGCGTAGGTCAGACTGAAGGTATAAGAGCCCGGCAGCAGTTCCTTGCCAATCTGTCCCCCCGAGGTATCCCCGATATTCCGCCAGCCACCGGCATAATACTGGGCCGTGCCGGTATCCAGGATAGTCCCGGTGCTGTCTTTAAGCTGAACCGCCACCCGCTTCGTCTGAAAAATCACAGTTGGATCATTGGCAATGTTTTGGGACTTCTCCTGCCGTCCATAGGCATAAGTCATACTGAAGGTATAGCTGCCCGGCAGTAATTCCTTGCTGATCTGTCCCCCGGAGGTGTCGCCGATGTTCCGCCAGCCTCCGGCGTAATACTGGGCCGTACCGGTATCCAGGAAAGCCCCGGTGCTTTCTTTAAGCTGGACTGCAACCCGTTTCGTTTGAAATACCACAATTGGGTCATTGGCGATATTCTGAGATTTCTCCTGACGTCCATAGGCGAAGGTCATGCTGAAGGTATAGCTGCCGGTCTTTAACTCCTTGCTGACACGCCCGTTGACATCCGTAGTGCCAAAATCCTTCCACCCGCCAGAGTAATACTGGACAACACCACCACTAATCGAGTTGCCGTTACTGTCCTTGAGTTGAACCATCACCATGGCAAACCCAATGGTGTAGGTTTGAGTTTTAACGGATTCACTATTGCCCGATTTGTCTCTGGCAAAAAATTGTAGAGTTGTGGTTACCGCAATGTTGATGGGAGAAGAATAGACCGCAGAAGAGGTGGTTGGGGTTGATCCATCGGCAGTGTAATAAATTTTATCACAGCCAGACCCAGCCCCGTCATTGCAGGTTAGGGTTACGGACTGGGCGGTGCTATAAACTCCTCCGCCAGGCGTGGCGGTAGTGGTTGGAGGAGTTGTTTCAGCCTGGTAATTTTTCTCTATCCGATTCCCTGCCGCATCATAAGTATATTGAATACGCGCCCCATCTTCGTATACTACTTCTATCAAACGGTTCATGCCATCATAAGTGTAGCTCATGGACTTGGAATAAGAAGCAATAACCGAAATAAATACTATGGAGATTACGACCATACTTATTGCAAACCATTGTGTTAACTTTGATGACATTTATTTGATTTCTCCTGAATAAAGGGTTTAATAATTTGGGCCATTAAGTCCCTAAATCTTTCCGCCCATAGAAAGATTAAAATTTATAGCTATAATAAGAACAAGATAGCCCAACAATAAGGTCATCAAGCTTGATAAAAAGAAAAGAAAAAAATATTTTAAATATTTATTTTTAATATTTTTGAAAAGGTCTCTATTTAAATAGAAGGAGCTGAGAAAAAGAATGATAAGAGATGTTTTAAAAACATACCCAAAGTAAAAAATCTTTCCTGATTTTTCAGCTATTAAAATGACTGATAATATTGAGCATAAATATATAAAAACCATTATTAAATATTTTTTCATTATTAATATCCTTTTTTAAAATCATTTAGAACATGGATCACAAGGTTTGCTTAAACGCCCACCCGGGACACCTGGATTTTTTAAGCCTGCGCTTATGAGACAATCATCTGCAGCAGTGTGGCAATCATTTAATGGGGGGATCCATCGGCCCAGGTCTGCTGTATCTTTACAACACAGCATAATTCTATTTTCAAGACCATCACTTCCTTCAACTCTTCTGCAATAATCTCCCCTCTTTGGTCCTTTTTCTTTACAGGTTTCAGTTGAACCCATACCACAACAAGAATTATTTTTATCATTCCAAAGATAAGCATGATTGCCAATACCGAATTTTGTTTTTCGACTACAAATCCAAATCGCCAATCCCATTGCATCTACATCGTTAATAGGATTATTCCCCACATACCTGAACAGATTTCCATCCCCACCCTCAAACCCAATCGGATCCTTGCCGATAAAGATGCCGGCTGAGGGATCATAATATCTTGCCCTGTAATAATACAAGCCACTCTCCGAATCATATTCCCGCCCAGTAAATGTAAACGGCTGGGTCAGACTTCCGCTCTGGGAATAAATCTCCCCAAAACTATTGTACCTATAAGCCTTGGCTATATTCCCTCCCGAATTCGTCAGCTCGGTGACACTCCCCAGCCCGTCCTTATGGTAATAATAGACACTCCCGCTCTGCTCAACCGACAGGGGATCATCAATGGCAAGATTGAAGAGGTATTTGGATTTCACCACCCCGGTCCCGTCATATTCGGCGATCATGTTATCTCCATCATAGACATACCGGGTTATCTGGCCGTTGACATTCTTTTCAATCCTTCGGCCCAGGGGATCATATTTGTATCGGGCATCCATCCCCGGATATTGGACCCGGGTTAGACGGTTTTCATAATCATAGGTGTATTGGGTGTTGGCCTTGAGTCCCCCGACCTCATCAAAGGCGGCATCAAGGCGGTTGCCCACCGGATCATAACTGAACTGCTCGGTTGGAATGTTGGAATGCACAGCCTGGATAAGCTGGTAGATCGGATCATATTGATAAGTATGAAGTCCCGTCAGATCGGCCATGGACAACCGGTTACCTACGGCATCATGGGTATAGGAAAATGAATTCACCGTCGATTGGGACTTCCTGACTAGTAAATCTGTCAAATAACTGGCTGGATTGTAGTTGTAGGTGGTGGTCACCCCGTTCGGATAAATCATTCCCGTTCTTTTTCCGGCCAGATCATAAGAAAAACCAAAAATCCCCCGTTCGGAAATTATTTGGGAAAGCCGGTTCCCTGAATCGTAGCCATAGTTAATGATCCGGCCATCCGGAGCAGCCATCTGGGTACGGTTATTCAAAGGGTCATATTGATAGCTTAATGATTTCCCGTTGGAATCCAGGACCCCGGTCAAGCGGTTACTTAGATCATAGGAAAAGGTATAGCCTATATTGGGATTGGCCGCTGAAGTCATGTTGCCCCGGGCATCGTAACCAAGAATCTTGGTGGTGCCGTCCGGATAGGTGACCTGAACCAGGCGATTGAGCGGGTCATACATATATTGGGTGGTATGGTTATTTTCATCTGTCATGGATACCCGGCTTCCGGCACCGTCATAGCTATAGGTCTTAAAATAGCCCAGAGGGTCGGTCTCTTTGATCAATTTGCCGGCTGGATTATATTCGAAGGCCGTAGTCTGCCCTCTGGCATCGGTTAAGGCGGTGAGCTTTTCCACCCCGGACCCGCAGCCCGGGCACCCGGACCCATAAGTAAACCGGGTGACCTGATTCAAGGCATCGGCAATCCGGGTGACTTGGCCCATATAATTATACTGGTATTGGGTCAGGTTGCTGTTACCATCGATCTTGGAAGAGAGATTTCCATTTAAATCATAACCCAAATCGGTGATCTGCCCCAGGGGATCCGTAATCCTGACCGGCTTGTTCAGCCCATTATAGGCAAAGGTGGTCGTATTATTCAAGGGATCGATTTGGCTGATAAGGTTCCCGGAGCCATCATTAGCGAAAGATGTAACGGCGCCTGTCGGATCGGTTAAGGAAACCAGATAATTATTCTGGTTATAAGTCAGAGAGGTGGTCTGGTTCAAGGCATTGGTAATGGTGGTTGGGTTGCCTCTGGAATCATAGCCGTATTGGGTCCAATTGCCCATAGGATCGGTAAGGGAGGTCAGATTCCCCAAGGTATCGTAAGCCAAAACGACCGAAGCATTGTCCGGGTAAACGATACCAGCAATTTTATTCAAGGCATTATAGGTATAACTGGTGGTATACCCCAGGGAATCGGTCATGGAAACCGTGTTCCCATTGGCATCGTAAGTGTACCAGGTCCCATTACCCCTGGGATCGGTCACCACGGCCAGATTCCAATTCGAATCATAATAATAATGGGTGGTATATCCCAGGGGATCGGTTTTTGCGGTCATGGCACCGATCACGACATCGTAAGTATAGGTCCACAATCCCCCGTCTTTTTCGATGAGTTGGGTTGCATTCTGGGAGGGATTGTAAGTCATAGTCCTGTACCGGCCTTGCGGATCGGTTGCCTGGATCATCCGGAAGTCGCTGTCATAAACATAGGTGGTTACAAATCCCTCCGGGTCGGTCCTGGTCAGCATATTGCCTTTCCCATCATAGCCGTAGACCCAATTTTGGACACCCAGGCCATTGATTTGGGAAGAAACAGCGGTCAGATCCGGCCCGGTATAAGTAAAATAATGGCTGTTTCCCAGGGGATCGGTGATCAGGCTGATCCGTTTGCTTTGATCGTATTGCAGTGAGGTAGTCCTTCCCGAGGGGTCGATAATCCCAATCAGGTTGTTGCTACCGTCATAGGTAAAATACAAGGTGTTTGAATTCCGGTCGCATATCCCGGTTATGATCTTACCGGCATTGAAATAGTAGGTAAGGCCATCCTTATTTCCCAGGGCATAGGTGTTATCCGTATACTTAATCAGAGCCGGAAAATTCGATTTCTGCGGAGTATATCGACTGCCGTTACTGAAAAGGACGGTCTTCTGCCCGTCCCCTTCAATCAGGGTGTAGGAGCCGTCGTTATTGGATAAAAGCCTTATGTTATAAGAATGGGTCCAGCCCTGGCCCAAGGGGGCCATCTGGCCGTCAAAGCTGTTATAGAAGAGGGAAAAGTCGCCCTTGAACCTGGCATTAGGAAGCCGGAACAGGGTCTGGGAATGATTAAGATTCCCACTGGCCGCATTCACCGCCGAACCGCCTTCCACCCAAAGACATCTTGATGGATTGGCGGTGACATTTAATAAAATAGTCTGTTGAATAATATTACCATCACATATTCCCCCAACGGTCTGGGCCGAAAGGGTCACGTTATAAACCCCGGGAGGGACTTCTTTTCCTAAAGGAGTCCTGCCATTCCAATAAAGGGACACGGCACTTCCGGAACCGGAATAAGCCCAACCGGTTCCTTCCACCGTAAGGGTCCAGTTTGTAGACCCCACGGGATTACCGGTAATCGTCCCTGTTATGGTTGTCCCCTGTCCGGAAGATAGATTGATCGTGTTCTCACTCGATTTGAAACCGGTTATGCTCATCTGACAGGGTGAGATGAGTGCGAAAGGACAACAACCGATGCTTTTAAGTTGCGCTGTTCTCACATCGGTTGGACCACTGCAGGAAATAGGGATACCGGTTAATTGCCCGCAAGCATTATTAGCAGTACACCGTTCTAATAGTTGATCGGGCAGGCATTCCATACTGGTTGTATCCGGTTTCCAATTGCCCCAACAGGCATTAGGCGGGTCATAAATTAATTTTGTATAGCAACCGGAACAATTTCCCGGCGGAGGGGCATCGCAACTGGTACAGTCCCAAAGCCAGGCGTGAAAAGACCCATCGCAAAAAAATCTAAAAGCACTGATTCTCCAACAACATTCGGTATAGCTACCGCATTGGGCATTACTGGGTGAGTCGGTCCAGACATAAGCCGTTTCAATATGATGGGGATAAGCATTCACGGCCATATTCAGTGAAGCGGTTTGACCGCTGGAATCGGTTACCTGGATGGTTGGGTTGTTCACACAATTTGGATTGGAAGCCGGGGCTGTATAGGTTATCGAATTTCCTTCCGAGCCCGAAAGGGAGCCTCCCCCATGCAATATCTCCCAGGTATAAGGACCCCCGGAACCGCCATTAACGGATAGATTTTGTGTCCCATTGACGGCCATCTGCTGTGTGGTAAACCCTATGACCGGAGAAAAACCTTGACCATAAGAATAGACAGGCAGCCAAAAGAGGAACCCGAAAATAAGTAATAACATCAGGCAGGGTGATCTTTTAGCCTTTTTCAATTATAGAGTTCTCCTCTCCCGGGGATAGAATATAAAAGTGTGAGATAAAGGATTATTAGAATTATTCCGGTACTATTTACAAATCCCATGCCACCAGGATATTTATTAAATCATTAAATGATTTCAAAATATTAAATATAGTGGAGATCGGGAAGGGGTGGGAAGTATGAACAAAAACCTGTGCTATGGG
>JACRBX010000114.1 GCA_016219225.1 Deltaproteobacteria bacterium | reverse complement strand
TCAATCCCGCCTCTCACGGGATTGAACAAAGATGTTTCTCTCTGCGTTCTTCGCGCCTTTGCGGTGGGGAAAAGCTCTTTTTTCAAACAACTAAAGTGTTACAAGGTGTTACAAATTCTTAATGATCGATGAAAAGAATATTTTCCAAGATCATCTCCGGTGGACAAACCGGGGTGGACCGGGCGGCTTTGGATGCAGCCCTGGAACTGGGGTTGCCGGTCGGGGGGTGGTGCCCCAAAGGCCGGAGGGCCGAAGACGGACCGATCGACGGCCGATATCCATTACGAGAGACCGGGTCCTTTTATTATCCTATCCGGACCGAAAGAAATGTCCTGGACTCCGATGGTACCTTATCAAGATCCTTAATGTGGCCGGTCCCAGAGAAAGCGAATCACCCGGAATATATAATCAGGCGGTTTGTTTTTTAAAGAAAGTGTTCCATAACGATTTTAGCGAGGCACGGCCCTGAGCCAGGGGACGGCCAGGATCCCCCCTTTATCATCCATAGAAAAATCCCCCTATTTACTATTCCCAAAAAAGTGTATAATGGGGTTCAGTCGAAGGGCAGATTAATAAAATAACCTGTCTTCCAGTTTCGCCATTTTACCCTTAAGGGGGCAAGAATATGGAGGAGTTTAAGAGACCCCGTTTCTCAACCGAGAGGTGGGGTTTTTTATTGTAAATGCATCAACTGGAAAGTTCTAAAATGAGGGATAATGGAATAACGAAAGATCAACTGGTCCAAGAGGTGGAAGATCTTCGCCGGAGGATTGCTGAACTCGAAAAATTTGAAACCGATCCCAAGTGGGCAAAGGGATTCCAGCGCGAGAGCGAAGAGAAGTTCTTTTTGGCCTTCAAGCATGCTCCGCTGATGGCTGCCATCACGGTACTGGAAGACGGAACCTACCTGGAGGTCAACGACAGGTTCATGGATGTGGGCGGCTTCAGACGGGAGGAGGTTTTGGGCAAGACATCCATCGAGTTGGGCTGGCTACGAGGTGAGGATCGGCAGAGGGTCATTGAAGCCATCCAAAGGCAAGACAAGGTCTCGGGATTGGAGATTACCTCCTACGCCAAAGACGGAAGGCCAATTGATTGTTTGTACTACTTCGAGCTGGTGACCATCGGCGGGGTAAAACGACTTCTCACTATGGTACTGGACATCACCGAGAGCAAGCGGACCAAGGTGGCACTGCAACAGGCGCATGATGAATTGGAACAGCGTGTTGCTGCAAGGACGGAGGAGTTGCGTCAGGCGAATAAGGAGTTACAGACCGAAATCGCCGCACGCAAGCGGGTCGAACAATCTCTACGGGAACATGAATACCGCCTGCGCCTGATTACGGATAACATTCCTGCCCATGTTTGCTATTTGAATCAGAATCGTTGCTACAGCTTTGTGAATCGTTACTATGCCGAATCTTATGGTTTGCCAAAGGAAGCCTTTATCGGTAAGTCTTACAGGGACATGGTGGACGAAGACTATTATCTGGAAAATCACGAAAACGTTGAGCTGGCATTTTCCGGACGACTTATTTCCTTCGAAGCCCCGATTTTTCTCCCTAATGCAGATAAACGCTGGGTAATGGTGAACTATGTGCCGGACTACGATCCGCAGGGCAACGTCCACGGAATTTTTGTTTTGAGGTATGACATCACCGAACGCAAGATGGCGGAAGCTGGTCTGCAACGATTGGCAGCCATCGTCGAATCGTCAGATGACGCCATCTTTTCCAAGGACTTGGAGGGTATCATTTTAAGCTGGAATAAAGGCGCGGAAAGAATATATGGTTACTCCATAGAGGAAATCATTGGAAATCATATCTCCGTTCTGTTTCCGCCCGGTTATCCGGAGGAGGTATCACAATTTCTTAAAACCTTTGCCCAGGGAGAGAGTATTGATCATTATGAAACCGTTTGTATAAGAAAAGATGGCGTCCTGATCGATATCTCCCTGACCTTGTCTCCGGTCAAGGATGCTACCGGCAGGATCGTGGGAGCGGCGACGATTGCCCGCGACATCACCGAGCGCAAGCGGGTGGAAGTGGCGTTAAGTAAATCAGAGGAGAAATATCGGACCATTATCGAAAACATGGAAGAGGGCTATCACGAAGTAGACCTTATGGGAAACTTTACCTTGTTCAACGAATCTGCTCGCAAGATGACAGGCTATGAGAGGGAAGAGCTACTGGGGATGAATTACCGTAGCTATGCGGATGAAGGAAATATCCGAAAGATTTATCCAATTTACAACCAGGTCTATCGGACCGGCGAACCGGTAAAAAATTTTGAATGGCAGATTATCAGGAAAGATGGTGCTCTGAGGGATATCGAGGTTTCCTTATCACTTATCCGTAATGTGGAGGGGCATCCAACAGGATTCCGAGGTATTGTGAGAGACATAACCGACCGTAAGCAGGCCGAGAAGTTGCGTGAGGAGTTGGAAGCACGGCTACGGCGGGCCGAGAAGATGGAGGCCCTGGGTACTCTGGCAGGGGGCGTAGCCCACGATCTCAATAATGTTTTAGGTGTTATTGTTGGCTTTTCGGAGTTGCTCCTTTATGACGTAGAGGAGTCCAGCCCGCTCAGGCCCGGTCTGGTGAATATTCTGGGGGGAAGCCAGAGGGCAGCCGCGATTGTCCAGGATCTGCTCACTCTGGCCAGAAGGGGAGTATCCGACAGGTATGTACTCAATCTAAACAAGATTATCGTGGATGGCCAGAATTCAGCTGAGTTTAAGAATCTGTCTGCCTACCATTCTTCGGTAAAGGTCAAGACCGATCTTGAACCGGATCTATTGAACATCTCCGGTTCCTCCGTCCATCTCAGTAAGACCCTATTCAATCTGGTTTCGAATGCCAGTGAGTCCATGCCGAAGGGCGGCACCCTGACCATTAAGACATCCAATCAGTATCTGGACAGAGCGATTCAAGGATATGATGAGGTCCGGGAGGGAGACTATGTTGTCCTTTCCGTGTCCGATACCGGGGAAGGGATAACTGCGGATGATCTGAAACGTATTTTTGAGCCCTTTTATACGAAGAAAGTCATGGGGAGAAGCGGAACCGGATTAGGGCTGGCGGTGGTCTGGGGTACGGTGAAGGATCACCACGGATACATTAACGTTCAGAGCGAAGAGGGTAAGGGGAGCACCTTTACCCTCTATTTTCCAGTGACCAGGGGAGAAATTACTGCTGAAGATGTTGCTTTACCTCTTTCCGAATATCTGGGGAAAGGCGAAACCATTCTCATTGTAGATGATGTCAAGGGACAGCGTGATTTAGCCGAAGAGATGCTCAAGAAATTGAATTACCACATAACCAGCGTCTCCAGCGGTGAGGATGCGGTGGTTTATCTGAAGGAGCAGAAGGTTGATCTCTTGGTTCTGGATATGATCATGGATCCCGGCATGGACGGACTGGACACCTACAAGAAAATCCTTGAGATTCATCCACGACAGAAGGCGATTATCGTCAGCGGTTTTTCAGAGTCGGAGCGCGTGAAAGCCGCCCAGTCCCTCGGTGCGGGGGCCTATGTAAAAAAGCCCTATATCAGGGAGAAACTGGGACTGGCGGTGAGAAAAGAGCTGGACCGAATAAAATAAAAAGGGAGGACCAAGGTCCACAGAAGATCGGGAATTTATCAGTGATTCCGCCTGGGAGGCCGGATATCCCTAAATCGATTATCGTTTGGAACAGGCAAAGACAGCTCTGGATGATGCCCGATTCCTCCTGGCAGGACATAAAACGCTCGGAGCGGGTCATGACAACTCCTTAATTATTCAAAGCTAAGATTCCAGGTCCTGGGTGTTTTTAGGGACTATATCGTCTTTTTGCGGTTGAGATCATAAAGGGACAAGGGATTTGTTTTGTCGCAGCCCTGCCGAAAATCAGGCCGTTATCATTTTTAAAAATTTAACACGAAAATAAAATTTTGGCGCGGATTTCACGGATTACACGGTTAAAGCCATGGGTATCCCTCGATCCCGTTAAGTCTGGATTAAGGGATGACCAACATCCGCCTTCGGCGGAGGCTGGTCTCAAGAAAAGGGAAGCCCCTTTTCTTGATCAAATGGGAATGACGGTTGACAAGATTTTAAACACAATTCCCTAAAAAGGCACCTGGAGGCCGGCGTTTATGGTATGGCCCATAAAATCGGAACGAAAGTCTCCCTCGTACCGCAGGAAAAAGGAGGTCTTGCCCCATCCTTGAGCGGTTAGACCCAGTCTCGGTAAAAAGCTGCCGGACGAATTGCTATAGCCGTTCACCGTAAAACTTCCCGGCTGACCGCTTAAGGAAGTCTTCAATTCCCGATTATCCAAGGGGACCTGGTAACCGCCACCGAGCCATAATTCAGGGATAACTCTTAGACCGCTTTGGAATGTAAAAGTCCTGACCAGACGGATCCCCAATTCTCCCTGCCAGGTCCAGGTATTATACCCGTCGACCCTTAAGTTCAGACTGTCGGCCCCGCTCTCGGATAGGGCGTCCTGGGCAACATAGATCAGGTCCATCCGGACCAGGGGTTGGAAGTCCCATTGCCCGATTTTTTGATCCAGGCCGCTGTTTAGACGGGCGGCCAGATTATAGCCGTCCGGAGAAGAAGCGGCCTGGCGATCCACTCCCGGGAAACTGACCCGCCGGCTGACATTGGCCTTACGCACCCCTCCGGTCAGTGCCGTCGATAAAAAAAGGTCGGGTCAAAGCACTTCCATAAAGCCCGAGATTGACCTGGCTGATGTTGCCGTCACCCAGGTTATCGTTCCAGGAAAAGCCGGTCCGGGAGAGGCTGATTCCGCCGCCCAATAAAAGATTTTCCTTGATCTTTTTATCGGCCCCAGCCAGAAAGCTTCCGCTTTGGTATTGGAAGCCCACATGGTCCTTGGAGCCATCCTGACGGCCGAAGGCCCCTGCACCCGCCCCCCAAAAGCAAAGACCGATCTGATTCATTTCAAAGGAAGAGGGGCCTCCGGTCCCGGGGGATTGAATAATAGCGGAGGAGGGGACTGCTTTGATGTCCTTGGAGGGGGAGGCCATCATCCGGTTTCGCAGGCGTTCCATGAGGGTATTGCCGAAAAGCACGGTGTTTTCAATGTCGAGTTGGGTCAGGGTGTCGTAACGTTCAGGGCCGATCTAGGTCAAGGCCTGTGGCAACGTCCCGGGAGTCAAATATCCCAACATCAGATTGGTCAGGCCCCAATCACTACACGGCTCTGCCTGGGGCAGACGGTCGATGTAGGAGGCAACCGCTCCGGGGTTGCCCCTTGGTGCCAAGGGGGCAAAAAGGAGGTTTTGGTCGACCAGGGTCCTTTGGGGCTGGTAGTTTTCTATGGGGAGGCGTGAAATCAGCAGGATCTGCTGGGCGCCCCCATCTCCCCATCCGAGGATGGGCCCCGCGCTGCCGGTCCGCAGTGTGGTTCCGGCAGGCACTTTAACCGTAGTCAAATAATCATTAAGGGCCGGGAGGGCGAATATGTCCTTAACCTGAGTCGGAGTTATTCCCCGAAGGGCTGAAGGACTCATCAGCCACCCCCCGACGGCACCATCTTTCAATCGGCCGGGATTCCTGAGATAGGTCCGGACCATATAAAGGTCCTGAGTGGTGCGGATTTCAAAGACTATGGTTCCCGAGGTAAAGGGCAGGGTCGTTGCGGTGGCCCTGCCCTGGTTGATCAACTCCTGGTTGACTCCGTCGGAGGAAAGGACGGCCCGGATTTCTCCCGGTGGGAGGATCAACGGATCAGCGGGTCGGGCAAAGGCCTGGCTCGAAAAAAAACAGAATTGACTGAAGAAAAAAACAGAAAGGATAAGGCGAAATAAAAAAGGAACTCTCATCAAAAATTCTCCGGTTAGTGGTTTATTCATTATAATAAGGTCCGGGTTTAAAAATAAACCCATTGTGTTCCTCCCAAAGTTTAAGACACCATTCGGTCAGCATCTTAAGCTCTTGCAATTCTTCCGCCGGCGGCAGGACGTTTGGTAAATCGACTGTTTCCGTCCTTTGAAATTCAGAAAGTTTCCCTTTAAGTGCCCTGTTCGCTTCTTTTAAAAGGGCACTAACCTCTTCTTTTGACAGAGGCCCGGGCCGATTTTCTTTAGCCATCATTGATCTTCTTTCTTTTGTCTTGAATGGGCACTATACTATGATAAGCTTATCGGATCAGAGCAGAAAATTCTTAACGATTGATGAAAAAAATATTTTCCAAGATCATCTCCGGTGGACAAACCGGGGTGGACCGGGCGGTTTTGGATGCGGCCCTGGAACTGGGGCTGCCGGTCGGGGGGTGGTGCCCCAAAGGCGGAGGGCCGAAGACGGACCGATCGACGGTCGATATCCATTACAAGAGACCGGGTCCTTTTATTATCCTATCCGGACCGAAAGAAATGTTCTGGACTCCGACGGTACCTTGATAGTATAGGAAATTCCTTTTTTGACAATGGTCAGGCTATAGACGGTTAAGGGGGGGGAGAATAATATTTTATTTATGGAATCATATGGTTATAATACGGACCCGGGATGGGAATATTTTATCAATGGGGAGACCGG
>JACRBX010000113.1 GCA_016219225.1 Deltaproteobacteria bacterium | reverse complement strand
GGCCAGTTGAACGGCCTTAACCAGGTCATGGCCTTTTAAATATTTGTCTATCAGGTGAGCGACGATTTCCGAATCGGTTTCCGATAAAAAAGTCCGGCCCTCTTCCGACAATTGTTTTTTGAGGTCTAAATAATTTTCGATGATGCCATTATGGACCAGGGCAACCCGACCGACTACATGGGGGTGGGCATTGGTTTCCGAAGGCCGGCCGTGGGTGGCCCAGCGGGTATGACCGATCCCTATCCGGCCGGCGATTGGATTTTGGGAAAGCAACCGGCCCAACTCGCTTAATTTTCCCTGGCTGCGGCGCACATCAAAATGGTGATCCTGAATCAGGGCAATACCGGCCGAATCATACCCCCGGTATTCCAATCTTTTTAATCCCTCGAAAATAACCTCTACGGGATTTTGAGGGCCGAGATATCCGATTATGCCGCACATAACTTTATTTCCTTTCTACCTCAAGACCTGATTTTTAATCCAGGAGAAGGGGGGGATAATCACCCCGTCCTTCACCGTTGAGTCCTCTATGACCGCATGGGACTGAATTGCACAACGGGAACCGATCCGGGTCTTTCCCATTAGGCGGGTGAAAGGACCGATGACCGTATCCGGACCAATCCTGACCGAATCATCAACCCGGGTGGTCAGCGGATCAATGATGGTCACGCCTTTTTGCATCCACTCCTTATTGATCCTTTGCCCTAACCAGTTAGCCGAACGGGCCAGTTCAGCCCGGTCATTGATACCCAGGACCTCCTCAGAGCGGGAATGATAGTACACGGCCACCGGTAATCGTTTTTCCCTGGCCAGTTGGACCAGATCGGTCAGATAATATTCCTTCTGCCGGTTTTTCCGGGTCAGACTGGAAAGAGCGGAAAAAAGAAATTCCGCTTCAAAAGCATAAAGACCGGTATTGATTTCAAGGAGAAGGCGTTCCTCCGTGGTGGCGTCCTTTTCTTCCACAATCCTTACCAGGTGCCCCTGGGGGTCCCGTAAGATCCGGCCATAACCCTTAGGGTTTTCCACCTTCGTACTGATGAGGGTCAGAACAGCCTGGCCTTTTCCGTGAAGCTGTAACAGTTTTATCAAAGTCCCCTTTTCGATCAGAGGTACATCTCCGGAAAGGACCAGCACCGTGCCCTGAAAGGTTCCCAGGTCTTTTTGGGTGGTCTGAAGGGCATGGCCTGTCCCCAATTGGGGGGATTGGTTGATAAATTGCCCTTCCCATTTCCGGAAGGCTTCTTTTACCCGGTCTGCCTGATGGCCTACCACCAAGAGTTTCCTTAAAGGTTTCAACCCTTCGGCTGTGTCCAGCACATAGTGCAGCATCGGTTTTCCCAATAAAGGGTGCAGCACCTTGGGGAGATCGGATTTCATTCGGGTCCCCTTCCCGGCGGCCAGGATCACTACGGCTAACGGTTTTTTCATCATAGGCAATTGGAACAATTATATTATATTTCCTTATTTTTTACTGGCTAACGCAGAAAAAGGCAAGTCAAAAGACCGGGTCGTTTTAATTTCCTTGCCTGGTTTTCTTCAAAGTGTTATCCATTAATATGAAATAGAGTTCGGGGTTTAGAGTTCGGAGTTCGGTGTAAACCATTTTCATGCTCCGTGGCGCCCTCCCCGGGCATAAGGGTTTAGATCGAAAATAGAAAATCAGGCGAGCGGCGAGCGGGAAAAGAGCAAAAAATACTTCTTACCTATAGCCTATAGCCTCTCTTAGACTTATTTCCATGCTTCGTGGTGCCCCCCCTGAGCATTAAGGCTTCTTATGAAACCGGAAACCTCCCGTTTAACCAATAAACGGATTTTACTCTTTTGGCTCCCCTTGGAATCCACCTGGCTTATGATGGCTCTGGAAAGTTCTCTCCTGAGCGCCATCATCGCCAGGATGGCGGCGCCTAAGTTCAACCTGGCTGCTTATGGGGTGGCCTTTTCCTTTATCCTGGTGGTCGAGGCACCGATTCTGATGATCATCAGTGCCGCCACCGCCCTGGTCAAGGACCGGAATTCCTTTATCAAAATGCAGCGTTTTACCTTCGCCCTGATCGGGATAATTACTCTGATCATGGGAATCGCCCTCCTGCCATCTTTTTTTCATTTCCTGACCCAAAGAATGATCGGGTTGCCGGAACATGTCGCCGGAATGACTTACCGGGCCGTTCTGATCCTTATCCCCGTGCCCTGGGCCATAGGAATTCGCCGCTTTTACCAGGGAATCCTGATTCGTCATAACCAAACCCGCTACGTAGCCTTCGGAACCGCTATCCGGCTGGCCTCCATAATCATCACCGGCTTAGGTTTATTTCATTTCTCTAATCTAAACGGGGCGTCGGTCGGGGCCAGTATATTGGTCATCGCAGTTGTCCTGGAAGCGATTTCCAGCCGGTTCATGGCCGGTCCGATTGTCAAAGGCCTCCTCCTGGAATCGAAACCCCAGGAATCCATAAAAGACATCTTGACCTATCGGGCCATTCTTAAATTTTACCTCCCCCTGGCCTTAACCTCTCTATTGGCCTTGGGCGTTCAACCAGCGGTAACCTTTTTTGTTGGAAAAAGCCGAATGGCCATCGAGTCTTTGGCCGTGCTGCCGGTTATTCATGGACTGATATTTATTTTCATGAGCTGCGGCCTGTCTTTCCATGAGGTCAGCATTGCCTTGATGGGAAACTGTAACCGTAATTATAAAGAACTGCGTAATTTTGCTTTGATTTTGTGCCTAGTCACGGTGGGGTTGCTGGCCTGTTTCGGATTCACCCCCTTATCCCATTTCTGGTTCCGTATGGTGTCAGGATTGTCGGTTGAATTGACTCAATTCGCTTTGACCCCTGTTAAACTACTGACCATTATGCCGGGAATATGGATGCTGCTCACCTTCCAGCGGTCGATCCTGGTCAGTGCCAGGCATACCGGACCGATCACCTGGGCTACCGGCCTGGAACTAATGATTGTCCTCGTTAGCCTTTTTGTTGCCATTCGCTATTTCGATGCCATTGGGGCCATAGCAGCGGCAATAGCCATTATTTTGGGACGGGCAGGCGGAACCCTTTGTCTCTTCCCGGCTTTTTTAAAAACCCTGAAAAGTTTCCCCCGGAATCAAGGGCCGGCCTGACCACCTACAGGGTAATTCGGGCAGATTTTTATTACAAATACAGTTCATTTTCTTATAAAATACGACAAACACCCTATAGGGGTTCCCCCAACATTTTGTTACCCTTTTAAATGAGGGACTGGCTTCTTCCTCCGAGGGGATAGAATGGTGTGGAGTTGGGGCACCACGAAGCATGAAAATAAGTCTACAAGAGGCTATAGGCTATAGGCAATGGGCTATAGGTAAGAAGGAAGTATTTTTTTGCTCTTTTTCCGCGTGCCTCGTGCCTGATTTTCTATTTTCGAACTGAATTAATGAGACTAACCATATTCTGGCGATTGATTATCGGTTATCTGATCATCTTCATTTTGGTGATGACGGTCGGGGTCTATGCTTTTATTCAACTCAGGCGGTTCAATACGGTCACCCGGTCTATCTTGAATGTGGACAACCGGCTCGTGGAATATGATAAAAAACTGGTAGACTTAACCCTTTCCCAGCATCGATTTTTAAAAAAATATATCATCACCAAAGATCAAAACCTCTACACCCTGTTCCTTTCAGAGAAAGAGGCTTTCAATAATGACTTGAAAATGGCTCTGATTATTTCCGGTTCCTCCACCAGGGGAGATATTTTGAAAAGGGTCCAGGATTCCCATAATCAATACTATTCACTGGCAGAAAAAGAAAATGGCTATATCCGGTCTAAAAGGAACTACTTAACAAAAAGGTACGACAGAGAAAAAGAAAAGTTGCTGGATGGAATTCTGAAGGATTTGGAATTATTGGAAATTAAAGTCCAACAAGAGGTCCATCAACGAATGAAGGAGCAGGGGGAGGCCGGAGATTCGGCCCGTAACGTTGCAGTGATCCTGGCCTCGATCGCCATGATTTCGGTCATCGCCATCTCTTTTTTTATCACCAGGAGCATCACTAACCCCCTGGCCCAGTTGAGAATGAAGACCCGGGAGATTTCCGAAGGCATTTTTAAATCGGACTTAACGATATCCTCTTCGCCTGAGATTTCAGACCTGGCCCAGGCCTTTAATTTAATGATCCATAAACTCAGCACCTTGGATAAGATGAAATCCGATTTTTTTTCGACCATGTCTCATGAACTGCGAACCCCTCTGACTTCTATTAAAGAAGGAATTGCCCTTCTGCAAGAGGAGGCGGCCGGGCCGATTACGGAAAAGCAAAAAAGACTACTGGCCATCATTGCCCAGGAGAGCCGCCGACTCATAGATCTGGTCAATTCCTCATTGGACCTGTCCAAGATGGAGGCGGGTATGATGATCTATCGGATTGAACCGGGGGATCTTGTCCCTTTGATGGATAAGGTCATTCTTGAGATGGGTCCCTTGGTAGAAGCCAAAAAGATCCACTTTAAAAAAGAAATAAAGGGAACCCTGCCGATCGCCAAAATCGACCAGGAGAGGATCCTCCAGGTACTGCGTAATCTGGTCGGGAATGCCGTAAAATTTACCCCTGAGGGGGGGCAGGTGGAGATTGCTGCCGGTGTGGTCGACCAGGGTATCGAGGTGGCGGTCAGGGATACCGGCCCAGGAATCCCGGAAGATCATCTTTTAACTATCTTTAACAAATTTCAACAGGTCGCTCCAACAAAGGCTTACCAGATCAAGGGGTCCGGATTAGGTCTGGCGATTGTCAAACATATCATCATTTCACATGGCGGCAGGGTATGGGCGGAAAGCAAATTAGGACAGGGAAGCTCCTTTTATTTCTGGTTGCCGGCCTGATTGTATTTCTTTCGGGCGGTTGTGCCACCATGGAAAGGATCTGGCAGCAGATAAATTCCGGGGGGCCTTCGACAGGCTTGCCGGTCCCCTCACCGGAAGTCAGCGGTGCGGCCGAAGAGCAAAAAAAGGAAAAAGCAGCCACAGTCCATCTCCTGGAAGGCAAAAAACTTTTCGTTCAAGGAAATTATGAAAGGGCCCTTCGGGAACATCTTAGGGTTATTGCTCTGATGAATAATCATCCGCCGGTTGATGAGGCCTATTTTTTTATGGGTTTGATCCATGCCGACCAGGGAAATCCCAAAAAAGACTACGGTCAGTCGCTTTATTTTATGAACAGGCTGATTAAAGAATTTCCCGAGAGCCTTTTCAGCAGACCGGCAAAATCCTGGATCAGGGTTCTGCAGGATAATGAAAGATTAGTTAGAGAAAATGAGAAGTGGATCAAAAATAATGAAAAAGGGTTTAAGGATCAGGAGAAGATCCTTAAAGAAAATGAGAAATTGGTTAAAGACCATGAAAGACTGATTAAAGAGAATGAGAAATTGACCAGAATGCTGGAGGAATACAAGCAGGTCGATATCGATATCGAAGGGAAAAAGAGAGACAAAGGAAGGTGAGAGAGGCTATGGCTTTGGGGAAGATCCTGGTGGTGGACGACGATAGAAACCTCCTGGAATTGGTCAAAATGAGGCTTGAATCGGCCGATTATGAGGTAACTGCCGCCTTAATGGAGGAAGAGGCCCTCGAAGCCCTCAAGGAGCAGGCTTTTGACCTGGCCATCGTTGACCTTCAACTGGCCCATCAGGACGGGATATCGCTGATGGAGGAATTTCACCGCCTTATCCCCGATATGCCGGTGATGATCCTTACGGCCTATGGAAGCATTGAAAGCGCCGTGGAGGCGATGAAGAAAGGGGCCTACAGTTATCTCACCAAACCTTTCGACCCCCAGGATTTGTTGTTTCAAATCAAAATTGCACTGGAAAATCGCCGACTGACTTCCGAGGTGAAAAGGCTGGAAAACCTTTTGGAGGAACATTTCGGGTTCTCTAATATTATTGGCCGAAGCGAAAAGATGAGAAACCTTCTCGAAGAGGTTTCTCAAATTGCAAAAACCGAATCGACCGTCTACATCCATGGAGAAAGCGGTACCGGGAAAGAACTCATAGCCAGGGCTATTCATATGGCCAGCAACCGGAAAAATAAGGCGTTCGTAGCAATCAACTGCGCCGCCCTCCCGGAAGGACTGTTGGAGAGCAGGCTCTTCGGCCATGAAAAAGGGGCCTTTACCGGGGCCATCAAGAGCACCAAAGGACTTTTTGCCCGGGCCCATGAAGGCACCATTTTTTTAGATGAGATCGGAGACATGCCCCTGGGGATTCAAGCCAAACTGTTGAGGGTCCTCCAGGAACGCAATTTTTATCCCGTGGGCAGCGAGCAATTGGTCGATGTAGATGTCCGGGTGATTGTGGCCACGAACAAGGATCTGGAAGCTCTGGTGAAACAAGGTCTTTTCCGGGAAGATCTTTTTTACAGGATCCATGTCATTCCCCTTTACCTGCCTCCTTTACGAGACAGGAAGGAAGATATCCCGCTTCTGGCTGAACATTTCCGGAAAAAGTTCGCCCAACAGATGCATAAAGAGGTCAAAGGACTGGCCCCCTTGGCCATGCAAAAAATGATGCTCTATGATTGGCCGGGAAATGTAAGAGAATTGGAGAATGCCATCGAGTATGCCCTGGCCATGACCCAGCAAGACATCATCTCTGAAGAACTTATTCTTCAGCAGACCAAGGGTGTTGCCTCCTCAACGACCTTGCAACCCCTCAAAGAGGCCAGGAACGCCTATGAAAAAAGCTATCTGATCCACCTTCTCTCAATCTGCAAGGGAAATATAACCAAAGCTGCCAAACTGGCGGGAAAATACCGCGCCGACTTTTACGATCTCCTCAAGAAACATAATCTGAAAATAGAAGATTTTAAGAAATCAAGGTAAACTGTAGGGTTTAAGCTACGCTCTCTTCCCTGATCTGTAGGTGAAAACCTTCAATCTATAAATTTAAAAACCGTTCTGTTGAAAATAATCAAATAGATTCAATGAGATATATAGATATAAACTATTGGCACATCCCTTGCTTATTTAAAGGTTAACCCAATTAATCAAGGGAGGTAGACCAAATGAAGATATTAATCGTCGATGATAATCAGGCAGTGGCCTCAGTGGTCCAGTTTATGCTGGAACTTGAAGGATTTGAAGTACGATTGGCTCTGAACGGCCCGGATGGGTTTTTGAATTATATCCAGTTCCGTCCGGACCTGGTGATTACCGATATCCAGATGCCCGGAGAAAACGGCTTCGAACTGATGAACCACATCCGGGAACATGATCCCACCGTGAAGACGATCTACATGAGCGGCAACTTGAGTCAGTTCTATGCCCTTCTTGAGGACGAAAAAAGCAAGTACCATATTGATTTTCTGGATAAGCCGTTTTCCAGGGATGAATTGATCGGACGTGTCTCGGCTTTTTTAAGTTAAAAGGGACCAATAATGATGAAACGGAAAAAGTTGAAAAAGTATGGATGGGCTTGGGGCCTGGTTTCGGGGTTGCTGGTCGTTCTTATGAATTCAACTATGGTTTCTGCCGGTATTGGAATGCACTATGCGGCTGTTACCGTTTCTGAAAAAGATCAGATCAAGATCTTGTCTTTTTTGGAACGAAAAATCGGAGATCAACAACTCATGGAGAAAGCACGGGAAAAACTGCTTTCACTGGATGAAAAGCAAACACGGCTGATCGTTTCCCTTTCCGAACGCATCTCGGAAGACCGGACGGCCAGAGCCGATGTCGCTTATCTGATTATTGCGGCTTTGATCGCCCTTTCCTGATGGAGTTTATGAGAATCTGATTAGAGGAGGAAAAAAATGAAAAAGCTCATAAAGATTTTGCATATCAATCCAAGTTGGCAAGCAATTTATATCATTATTCGTGAGGGGGCTCTTATTAAATCCAACCTCCCTCTGGAAGACGCTCTGCTGATGCTTAAAAACGAAAAATTTGATTTGATCATCTCGGAACCGCAGAAGATAGCCATATTGGATCATCAAACAATAACGGAAAAGGAAATCCCGGAGGGTTTGCCCTTCTGGGAGAATAGTCATAAAATTTCCGGAGGCGTTTGTGAGCTCCAAACTTGACAACATCGTAATAAGTCCAAAAGCGCTGATTTACGTCATTCCCGTGAAAACGGGAATCCAGTGTTTCTAATTAATTAGACCTGGCCTGGATTCCCGCCTGCGCGGGAATGACGAGTTTTTACGAGACCATCAAACTTGATTGTCCGGGTATCCATCTTTGCCATACTCCCACACCCGAACCTTAAATAAATTTTAATTACCTGCGATGAAGAAACCCGGCTGGTTAAAAAATAGAAAGACCGCCGGTCCCCCAAAAAATTCTTTGGGGGACTGGGTTAAAGGTTCGACCCATTTATTCTACCACCTGTTTATCATTGCCTTAAGTGTCTCCATTGTATTGTCTATGCCCTGGTGGGTGAGCTTTATCGCAGGGAAGCTGCTGATCTATTGGGCTTTCATCGGAAACGAAAAAATGTTTCTGGCCTCTGTGGAAATTGTCCTGGCGGTTCTTCTCATCCTTTTTTCCAATTTCATTGGAATGAGCTGGAGGAATAAGAAACTGGCTGCTATGGCTCGTAGGGCCGGGCTGGTTTTGGTCACACCGGCCTGGGGAATCTTGACGCGC
This sequence comes from Deltaproteobacteria bacterium, assembly GCA_016219225.1. Taxonomy (NCBI): domain Bacteria; kingdom Pseudomonadati; phylum Myxococcota; class Myxococcia; species Deltaproteobacteria bacterium. The sequence goes on along the minus strand of JACRBX010000113.1, from coordinate 11,211 downwards.
AGAAGGATCAGAAGATTAAAGGAGAGGCAGGGATTCGCCAGAGATATAATGGTCCTCCGTTTAACAGGCTTCAGGACTTTTGTGGAATCTCAAGGAGAATTGGCTCAAGTAATCCAGCAGTGCCGGGAAGCCAAGATCATGCTCCTAAATCCCAACAGCGCCGGCGCCTGTCCAGGGACAGAGCCAAAGAATGACCTGGATCACGGGATGAGCCCTGAAGGGTTCGGGGAACAGATCCGGAAGAGTATCGATTATCTCAAGGAACTCAAGGCCGCAAAAAAAAACATCCGGCTGAAAATCTACGACGGGTCTCCTTTTGTTAAGCTCACGATCCTGGGCGACTATCTCTGGTTTCAGCATTATCAGACAGGCCTGGATGTCGAGACCATACCAAAATATGTTTTCAAACATGACCAGAATCCAGGGAGCCTCTACGTCCCTTTTTATCAGTTCTTCCAGGACAGGTGGAACTGCCCGGATATTCCGGAATATGACTGGGATACGGATGAATTGATATACCGGGATGGGGGTGGGAATGAGTTCCGCAGGGAAAAGCTAAACCAGAAAGAGGGACCTCCCGATTTCGGTCGAAGTCTTACTTTGACTCTGAGAAATGATCCTGACCCGGACCACAACCTTTCCCTCTCCTTACAGGCCCTGGAGGACCATAGGAGTGACGAGGATCTCATTACCGAGGTCTTCCGGAACCTGAATAAGGAAATTCATTCACGGAGGAATTAATGATTCGGGTGATCGGGAAGAGAAAGACCAAGAATAAAGGGGGAAAAAATAAGTTTTTTTGTGGACTTAATAAATAAATACTGATAAAATCATAAACTTAAAAAGATCGGATCAGTAATTTTTTAAACAATAATTCAGGCTGTTAACCATAAACGGATCTGAATTTTAATGGATTTTCCCCTTATACCATCAGGCTCCCTGAGCATCCCCTTTAGGGGTAGAGGGGACCGAGTGAGGCCGTTCCTCCAAGAGGATTCCCCGTCCTCTTGGCCATCCCCCCCAATCATTCTTACCCAAAAATTTATCCCTGCCTGGCATACTATCTTTATTGACGTTGAATATCCGGAGGTTTCGGATCACATTGACCAGTCAAGCGATCTTCCTAAATGGGCCGATACACCCCCTGGCAAGGCCATTACCCTTTACCAAAAAATGGCTGAAAATCAACGGCGGATGAACAATACTGTGGACCTTTATGCCTGATATTTTTCCCTTCGTTCTTCCCGGAAGGTCCAATGGGGGCCCCTTAAGCTGATTCCGAACAGGTCCAAGTTCAGCCTCTCCCGGAATGTAAAAAAATTATGAGGAAGTAAGTATGGCCCGGTCATTTCTTAATAAAGCGAAGTTATTGACTCCCTGGAAATTGATAGGGGTGATTGTTCTATTTTCTGAGGCCGCGACAGCTTTAGTAAACACAATCCAGAGTCTCATCTGGTGGGGAACGGTTTCCACGGTTTTATTATGGATAGGAACCATAGATGCCCTGGTGGTCTCCTTTCTGGCCTCCCTTATTGCCCTCCCGGTCTTTAAGATTCTCAACCAGCTTGAATTTGAAAAGGAATTCCTCCAAAAAGAGGTTTTCAAGCTAAAGGAGATGGAAGATGCCTTCCGGGAGAGCGAAGAAAGATTTAGAAATTTCGCAGATCAATCGCCCAACATGATTTTTATCAATAAAAACAAGAGAGTTGTCTATGCCAACAACAAGTGCGAAGAGATCATGGGGTTCACCAAGGAAGAATATTATTCTCCGGGCTTTAACTTCCTGGACCTGATAGCTCCGGAATATAGAGACCTTATACTGGGCAATTTCGCCAGACATATGAAGGGAGAAGAAATCGATCCTTACGAATATACCCTGATCACCAAAGAAGGCCAACGGATCGAAGCCCTCATTACCACCAAAGTCATTAATTTCGGCGGGGAAAACGCCATATTGGGAATCGTGACCGACATTACCTCGCAGAAAAAGACGGAACGGGCCTTACGGGAAAGTGAAGAGCGGTATCGGGCCGTGGTCAATCAATCCTCTGAAGGGATCGTCCTTTACGACCTCCAAACCAAACAAGTCATCGAGGCCAACCCGACCTATTTGAACCTGCTCGGTTATAGTCTGGAAGAGATGCAAAAACTGACCCTCTATGATATCGTGGACCTGGATAAGGAAGAAATAGCTTCCACTTTAGAACAAATCTTACCCAATAGCCGATATTTCATCGGTGAGCGGAACCACCGGCGAAAAGATGGGACCCTGGTGACCGTTGAAGTCAGTGCCAATATTATCTCTTACGGTAAGGGACAGGCTTTGTGTGTCAATGTCCGTGATATCACCCCACAGAAAAAGGCTGAAGGAGAAAGAAAGGCCCTGGAAGAACAACTGCGCCAGGCCCAAAAAATGGAGGCCATCGGCCGTTTGGCCGGAGGGGTGGCCCATGACTTCAATAACCTTTTAACCGTAATTCACGGTTATAGCGATCTGGTCCTCCATGCCTTGAGCCAGGATGATCTCCTGGGCCATGATATTCAGGAGATAAAAAAAGCCGCTGAGCGGGCTTCCTCATTGACCCATCAGCTTCTGGCCTTCAGCCGGAAACAAATCCTCCAGCCCAGGGTCGTGGACCTCAATGTCCTGGTCAGAGATATGGAAAAAATGCTTCGCCGGATGATCGGGGAAGATATAGAACTCATCACCTGCCTGGATCCCCATCTGGGAACGATCAAGGCCGATCCGGGTCAACTGGAACAGGTCATCCTGAATCTGGCCATAAATGCCCGGGATGCCATGCCCCGGGGCGGGAAATTTTATCTTGAAACATCCGATATGGAATTGGAAGAAAGACAGGCCGGGATTGATTTCAGTATGGTTCCCGGGAAATATGTCAGACTGGCCATAAGGGATACCGGTCTGGGAATGACTGCCGAAGTTAAGGAAAAAGTTTTCGAGCCTTTTTTTACCACCAAAGAAAAGGGAAAGGGGACCGGTCTGGGTCTTTCGACCATTTATGGGATCGTCAAACAGAGCGGCGGCTATATTGTGGTAGACAGTGAAGTCGATCAGGGAACGAGGTTTACTATCTATTTCCCATGGATCGAGGAAAAAATACCGGTTCATCCGACTGTCCTGGACGACATCAAACCGCCTAAAGGCATTGAAACCATCTTGCTGGTGGAAGACGAAAAAATGGTCCGGACCCTGGCTACCACGATCCTCCAAAGATATGGCTACCGGGTTTTAGAGGCCGTCAATGGAGAAGAAGGACTTAGTCTTGTCCGGCAGGAGGTCAACCATCCGATTCATCTTATCCTGACAGATGTGGTCATGCCGGGGATAAGCGGCCGGCAGATGATCGACCAGATATGGTCCTGGAGACCTGACATCAAGGTGCTTTATATGTCAGGATATAACGAAGAAGCCATTGGCCATCATGGCTTTTCTGAAACCAAGGCGGCTTTTCTGCAGAAACCCTTCACTCCCGAGGCCTTAGCCAGGAAGGTGCGGGAAGTGTTGGACTCAGGCGAAGACCATGGGTCTATAATAAATTAGGACGCTGATTTTCGCCGATACCCGCAGATAACTATTCTTTATATTCAAAATCTTGACAATCTGCACGATCGGCTCTCTGCCGATCCGAATTCAATCGGCTTTCAGCCGATCCGAGTTGATCTGCGTCCAAAAAGGAAATTCCTATACCATAAATTTAGGGGTTGGTTTTGGCGTCCATCAACCCAAGGGATCGCTGGAAGACCGCCTGGGCTAAATGATAGTCCCACCCGGCTTCGACCTGAGTGGCTTGAGCCCGGGCCAGGGCCGTCTGGGCATCCAATAGATCGGTGACGGTCCCGGCCCCTACTGCATAACGTTCCCTGGCCATCCGCAAACTCTCCTCCGCATTCTGAATCAACATCTTTGTGGTTTGAACCGCTTCATAGTTTTCTTTAAGTCTGGAATGGGCGTTCAAGACCTCCTGTTTTACCCTTAACTGCAGCCGCTTGGCCTCGGCCTCTTCTTTAAAGACCTCGGCCTTGGCCCTGGCCAGGCGGTGTTTCCGGGAAAACCCGGTAAAAAGGGGCCATTCGATGATAATCCCGGCTAACCACTCTTCATCCTTAGGGAGGAAGTTGGAGTCCCGCCAGCCGTAACTGCCTTCGGCCCGCACCTTAGGGCCAAAAGTGCTCCTGGCGGCTTCTACCCCACCTTGTTGGGCCTCAATGCGCTTCAGGGCGGCCTTGATTTCCGGTCGTTTATGAATCGCCTGGTCCAGAGCTTTTAAAAGGTCTATCGAATCCGGAGAATCTATTTTCCCTGTTTCGGTGTCGACTTCGAGAGACCCTTCCGCAGATAATCCCATAGCCGTATTCAAATTGCCCCTGGAAATGCGGACCAGGCTTTGAGCCCTGACCAGGTCCAACTCGGCATTGGAGGCCTCTACCTGGACCCGGAGGACATCCGCCCGGGAGACCGCCCCGGCGGCTTTTCGTTCCTGGGCCAACCGGACATGGTCCCTGGCCCGGTTCAGATTTTTTCCGGCTACAGTAAGGGTTTCCATGGCCGCGGCCAATCCATAAAACCCCTGATAAACGCTGAATATCAGATCCTGAACGATCCTGGCTTTTTCTTCCTCGGCCACCCCTTGTCTGGCCAAAGCCGATTGATATTCGGCTTGCCGCCGACCGCTGTCAAACAAGGTATATCGGGCATTGAGTCCGGCCATCCAGTCATCGGTGGGGCCGATAATCGTCGGCAGGGTCCGGCCGGGTATGGAAAGACCGCTCGGCAGAAAGGCATGGCCTTGCCAGCGTTTATAGGCGGTCTGCAGACCCAGCTCCGGATAGTAGGGGGCCCGGGTCTCCCCCACGGTCTCTTTGGTCGATATTACCCCCTCCAGGGCGATCCGATGGGAGGGGTTTTTATCCAGGGCGATCCGGATACAATCGGCCAGGGTCAGGGGGTGATCAGGGGCTGGATCAGTCTCTCCGGGGTAGGCCGCCCAGGCCCACAAAAGAACCATCCCCACGGCGATTATTATAGAAAGGTTTCGTTTCAACATCTGCGTCTCCCTCACGTGTTAAACCTCCTGCCCGGTAGGGCGCCACGAAGCATGAAAATGTTTTCGAGGGCAATGGGCTATAGGCTATAGGCAATGGGACGGGGCCTAAGTTAGTCTTTTTGGGCTCTTTGTTTGCCTCTCGCCTATAGCCCATTGCCTATAGCCTGTTTTGTCCATTTTCGAACCAATTCCCCATGTCCAACGAATTGATTTTTTATTCCGAAATGCGCAATCCGAAATCAACACTCGCCTCAAATCATGGTTTTGCGAAACCGTTTGGAGGCCAGCCAGAGGACCAGAGACCCCATGACCGCCAAAGCCAGCAGGTGGGGCCAAAGGATTGTAAGGCCAACGCCCTTTAAAAAAATCCCCCGGATAACCACCAGGAAATAGCGCAAGGGATTCAAAAAGGTCAGCCACTGGACGGGCTCCGGCATATTGGCAATGGGAAAAACGAATCCGGAAAGGAGCACGGCCGGGAATTGAAAAAAGAAGGCGCTCATCATGGCCTGTTGCTGGGTCCGGCTGACCGTGGAAATAAAGAGTCCGATACCCAGGGTGGTCATAAAATAGAGGATGGTGGCTAATAAAAGCAGTCCCAGGCTCCCCCGGATGGGCACTTCAAACCAAAAAACCGCCACCAGGGTGATCAGGATGACATCGATTAAACTGATCAGGGCAAAGGGAAGGGTCTTGCCCAGGATAAATTCCTTGGGGGTAATGGGCGTGACCATGATCTGTTCCATGGTCCCGATCTCTTTCTCCCGGACCACGGCCATGCTGGTGAGCAACAGGGTGATCAGCATAACCAGCAGGGCGATCACCCCCGGCACATAAAAATTCCGGCTTTCCAGATTTTCATTGAACCAGGCCCGTGACTCCAATTCCACCAGGTTCAGTTTTTGGTTTAAGCCTCCCTGACGTAAGAAGCGTTGGACCAGGACCTCCTGAGAATACTGGGCCATGATTTTGTTGCTGTAATTCAGGACAATGGCCGCTGTATTGGAATCCGTACCGTCCACGATCAGTTGGATGACCCCTTTTCTGCCGGCCTTCAAGTCCTCCTCAAAGCCCTTATTCAGGCGTATCAAGGCCTGAACCCGGCCATGATCCACTAAGTTCCGGACCTCTTCTTCCCGGCTGACCCAGGCCTCCACATCAAAATAACCGGAATGGACGAAGCGGGCGATAACCTCCCGACTGGCCACACTGTTGTCCAGGTCATAGATCCCGGTGGCCACGTGCCGGACATCGGTGGTGACGGCGTAGCCGAAAAGAACCATCTGGAAGATGGGCATGACAAAGACGATCCCCCGGGATCGGGGGTCCCGGAAGATCTGGATGAATTCCTTGATCAGGATCTCTTTAAGCCGTCCGAACATGATCAGGCCAGCCTTTTCTTGAATTTTCTGTTGGCCAGGACAAACATGACCAGGCCGAACACGGCCAAAAAAATCCCCTCGACATACAGAACCCCCGGCCCCACTCCCTTGAGATAAATGCCCTTTAACAGGACGACGAAATATTTGGCCGGCACGAGATGGGTGATCCATTGCAGGAACGGGGGCATGCTGCGGATCGGATAGGCAAACCCGGAAAGCAGAAAGGCCGGCAAAAAGGTGGCCACCATGGCCAACTGGCTGGCTAACAGTTGACTCTTGGTGACGATGCTGATCAGAAGACCCAGGGACAAGGTCCCTATCAGGAATATGGCCGCCTGGGCGAAGATCAAAGCCACGTTTCCCCGGAGCGGCACCTGGAAAAGAAACTCCCCCATCAGCACCGCTAAAAGGACATCAAAGAGGCCGATACAAAAATAGGGAAATAATTTGCCGAGGATCAGTTCCTGGGATTTAACCGGTGTGGAGATGAGTTGTTCCATGGTCCCCTGTTCCCATTCCTTGGCCACCGTCAGGGAGGTCAGCAGGGCGGCAATGACCATCATGATGACGGCGATCAGTCCGGGGATGATATAATTTCTGGATTCCAGGTCGGCATTGAACCAGACCCGGGGCCTGACCTCAAAGGGGATGGTCGGGGAACCGCCCCCCCTCCTTTTAAAATGGTCCAGGAGGATATCCTGGGAGAAGGCGGTGGCGATCACCTCGGCATAGCCGGAAGCAATGGTGGCCGTATTGGAATCGCTTCCATCAACGATCAATTGGACCTTGGCCGTTTTACCGGAGGCCAGACGGCCGGAAAAGTCCGCCGGAATGATCAGAGAAACCAAGGCCCGGCGGGAGTCGATGGCCTGTTCCACTTCCCCATACCGGTCCACAAAGCCCTGGAGGGAAAAATAACGGGATCCTGAGAAATGGCTGATAAACTCCCGGCTGGACAGGGAACGGTTCTGGTCCCAGATGACTAAGGGGACTTTATCCACATCCAGGGTCAGGGCATAGCCGAAGAGGATCAGCATGATCATGGGGATGGCGATGCCCATGCCCAGGCTTCTGGGATCACGGAAGATGTGGATGAACTCTTTGCGGGCCATGGCCCAGGTGCGCATCAGCTTCATTTCCGCACCTCCCGTTGCGGCTGCTCCAACCGGTCCCTGGCTTCGATTAGAGAAACAAACACGTCTTCCAGAGAGGGGACGATCTTTTCTATGGCCAAGACTTTGATGGCCTGATCCATCAAGGTTTGTTTGATCACCCCGACGGTACTGTCAACGTCCTCCACCACCACATGAATCCCTTTACCAAACAGGGCGGCCTCCTTGACCCCGGCGACTTTCTCGATAGCAGCCATGGCCTCCTGGGGACGGTCGCTCTGCAAATCCAGGATTTCTTCCTGCATCAACCGGGTTTTGAGAATTTCCGGGGTCCCCAGGGCGATCAGTTCCCCCCGGTAAATCAGGCCGATGCGGTCGCAATATTCGGCCTCATCCATGTAGTGGGTGGTGACGAAAACCGTAACCCCCTTGCCGGAGAGTTCATAGATTAAATCCCAAAACCGCCGGCGGCTGATGGGGTCCACCCCGGAGGTGGGTTCATCCAGAAAAATGATCGGCGGCTCATGGAGAATGGCGCAGCCCAGGGCCAGGCGTTGTTTCCAGCCCCCGGAAAGTAAGGCCGTACGGCTATTCCGGTGTTCCTTAAGACCGGCCATGTCAATGACCCATTCTTTGCGTTCCTTTTTTTTGGCCTCGGGGATATTATAAATACCGGCGTAAAAGTTGATGTTTTCCTCTACGGTCAGGTCTTCGTAAAGGGAAAATTTCTGGCTCATGTAGCCGATATGGGCCTTGATCTTTTCCGCTTCTTTGACGATATCGAATCCGGCCACTGTCCCCGCACCCCGGCTCGGGGCCAGGATCCCGCAAAGGATGCGGATGGTCGTGGATTTACCGGCCCCGTTGGGCCCGAGGAAACCGAATATTTCTCCCCTTTCCACTTCAAAGCTGACGCGATTGACGGCCAGGAAGCTGCCGAAACGCCTTTCCAGGTCTTTAACGACTACGGCCTTATCGTTGTTCTCCGGATCCATGACCCTTTTCTCTTTTCCCTTCTCCCAGAACAGATATAAAGACGTCTTCCAAAGAAGGCTCAATGGGACGGATGCCCAGGAAGGACAAACCGGCCCCTCTGATGATTTTTTCAGCCGCCTCTGAATCCCTTCCCGGTACCTCCGTAACCAGATGAACCCGGTCGCCGAACAGGCCCACCGAGTCAGTGTCATAATGTCCCCGTAACAAGGTCTTGACCTTTCTGGGCTGACTGGAGCGGATCTCCAGGATAGTCCCCTTCATCAATTGCTTGACCTCGGCCGGTGTTCCCAGGGCGATGATTTTCCCCTGGTGCATCAAACCGATCCGGTTACAGCGTTCCGCCTCATCCAAGTAGGCGGTGGAAATAAAAATGGTCACCTTTTCTTTAAGCAGTTGATAGAGGATGCGCCAGAAATCACGACGGGACACCGGGTCCACGCCATTGGTCGGCTCATCGAGAAAAAGTACCCGGGGGGTATGGATCAGGGCACAGGTCAGTCCTAATTTTTGTTTCATTCCACCGGAGAGATTCCCGGCCAACCGTTTTTTGAAGGGAGTCAGATTACTGAAATCCAGCAGACGGTCGATCTTTTCTTGCCGTTCTTTTTTGGGAACTCCGTAAATATCGGCATAAAACTGGATGTTTTCCATGACCGTCAGGTCCGGGTAAAGGCCGAATCGCTGGCTCATATAGCCGATTTCTTCTTTGATGGCCTCGGCCTCTTTTACGGTCTGGCGGCCGACGATCCAGGCCTCTCCGGAGGTGGGTTCCATGATGGCCGTAAGTAACCTCATGGTCGTGGTCTTGCCGGCCCCGTCCGGCCCCACCAGACCGAAGATTTCGCCCTCGGTGATGGAAAAGTTCAGGCGGTCCACAGCAGTCAGACCGTTAAACGATTTGGTTAGATTGTCGGTTTTTATAGCATCCATGGGAAATAAGCTGAAAGCTCAAGGCTCAAAGCTGAAAATTTGTTCGAAAATGAAGTTTCAAGTTGCAAGATGCATGTTTCAAACGTGAAAAACCTCTAACGGGCTATGGGCGAAGAAAAAACCATAAAATTGTTGCTTTACCTATATTCCCCCTGGCCCCTGAACCCTGAGTTTTGAACTCCGCATTCCGAATTCCGAATTCCGAATTATTGTGTCAGGATGATCTCCCCATCGGCCGGCATCCCCGGCTTAAGCTCCAAGTTCGGGTTGGGGATATCCACCTTGATGCGATAGACCAGTTTGACCCGTTCTTTCTGGGTCTGGACATTCTTGGGGGTAAATTCGGCCTGGGAAGCGATGAAGGTAATTTTCCCTTCATAGGCCTTGCCGGGAAAGGTGTCGGTGAAGAGGCGCACCTTTTGTCCAAGCTTAACCCGTCCCAAATCGGTTTCATTGATATAAGCCCGCAAATAGACTCGGATCAGATCTCCTGCCGTAACTACTGGAGTCCCCGGAGAGACATATTCCCCCGCCTCGACATTTTCGGATAAGACAATTCCAGAAATGGGGGCGTGCAAAACCGAATAACCCATCCGGGTTTCAGCCAGGGCCAGGGCCTTCCGGGCCTGTTCCAGGCCGGCCAGGGCCAGGTCGATTTTTTCCTGACGGGGGCCTTTACGGACCAGGGTCAAAATTTCTTTGGCCTCCCGGATGCGGGCTTCGGCCCCGTCAAAGTTTGTTTTAGCCAGATCATATTCCCGGGCCGAAATAACTTCCCGCTCATATAATTTTTTTTGCCGTTCCCATTCCGTCTTGGTCCTGGTGCCATCGGCCTGGGCCCGTTCCAAAACAGCCTCGGCCTGGGCGATTTCCTCCGGCCTTGACCCGGTCTTCAATTCGGCCAGGGTAGCTTGGGCCGCAGCCACCTGAGCCTTTCGTTGGGCCATTTCCTGGACCAGGTCCTGGTTATCCAATCGGGCGACTATCTGGCCGGCTTTAAACATCTCCCCTTCGGAAACCAGACGTTTTTCAATCCGTCCCGGGATCTTGAAACTGAGGTCTATGTCGGTAATTTCTATATTCCCTGAAACGCGGACAATGTTTGTCTCCGGGACGTCCTGACTTTTAAAATAAAAAATCCCGGCTGCCACTCCGGCGATTACCAACAGGGCAGGGATGATTATTTTCTTTTTCATGGTGTGATCCTTATTCCTCTTCTTTCCAATGGATGCAAGATACCGGGCAACTCTCAATGGCCTCCTCGATGCATTCTTTTGGGCCTCCTTCTGGCAGGATCACCACGGCCTTTTCTATTTCCTCGTTCATTTGAAAAACATCCGGGCAAAGTTCGATACAGGTTCCACAGGCAATACATTCCTCTTCATCGATGAATACTCTCATCTTACTTTCCTCCTGTCTTCATGGAATAGCCGCCCTCTCATTTTTGCTCCTCTTTTCCGAGCAGGATTTCCGCCTGGCCGATTCGTTCTTTGTATATTTGGTGAATCAGGTTCTTATCAAATTCCCATTCTTCCTGCAGCATGGCCTCTTTTTCCTCCGGGCTGAAATAATTCATGATGGGCAGAAAAAAATGTTTATCTTCTTTCTCGATATGCCTGGGATAAAAGGCCACCAGAAATCTCATCCGGTCAAGCATACGGGACAGGGCTTCCGGATCCCCTCTCAAATACCGTCCTTTGGCCTCCACCATCTCGGCCACGGTCT
>JACRBX010000112.1 GCA_016219225.1 Deltaproteobacteria bacterium | reverse complement strand
TACGGCCTTGTCGACCAGTTTATAAGATGCCTTGATTTCTTCAGGTTGAACCAAAAGATCTTTCGGCCGAATATCGGATTTATGTTTCCGGTAATGCTTTAGAATGACCTGGTCGCCTCCCTTTTGAACGCCCCGGACGATGTCCCGGGTTTCTTCATAAATATCCGAAATATCTTCCATGGACCTCTTAATGAGGGTTTCTTTCCTCTCCGGGGATAAATCCGTCAGTTTTTCAGGTTTAATAAATACCACGGTGCTTATACTCCTCTGTCTTTTGGAATTTTTGATTTAAGGTCAAACGGTTCTTTTAACCTGTATCGGTGTAATTGACAAGAAAAAATTACTTTTCAATCTTGATGGACTTGTAAAAAGTCCATCAAGATTGAAATTATGGATTGGACGGGGTACAACGTTTCCGATAATCCTTTAAGGCTTCCCGGGTGCTGGGAAAGGCTAATTCATCCCAGGGAATTTCTTCATATTGAAACATTCCCAGTTCCAGGGTTTCATCACAAGCTTTAGGAACACCGGCCACGGCTTCGGCCAGATAAGCCACGATTACTACCGCCTTTCCAGGATAAGAATAGACATTCAAAAGACCATTTAATCGGACCTGGATATTGGTTTCTTCCAGTGTCTCCCGGATGGCGGCTTCTTCCAGGGTTTCCCCCCGATCGACAAACCCTCCGGGAATGACCCATTTACCATATCCGGGATTAATCCCCCTTTTGGCCAGAACAATTCTGTTTTCAATAAGGGTTACGGTCCCGGCAGCCACTTTGGGATCGAGATAATAGATAAAAGAACAAAGGCTGCAAACCAAGCGATCGGGTTCCTGGGGTTTTATCTTTTTGTTAACTAATTTTCCCCCACATAAGGGGCAAAAACGAAATGGGGGATTGATTTCATGGGATGGATGGTGGTCGGATAAAAATGGCTGGATCATAATGAGAGATATTATTTTGTATTTTGGAAAAAATAAAGACTTTTTTCTTGATTCCTGACGATAATCTCGCTATGAAAGACAACACGGTCTAAATTGGACCGATTATGGAATAGGGATCTGAACGGTTACAGGAGGACTATTTGGAAAAAGAACTTAATAAAAATCGCAGTCCTGAACGGAAAAAATCCATTGTCAGAGAATATGCGGAATCCATCATTATTGCAATTCTTCTGGCTTTGCTGATACGGGCCTTTGTCGTCCAGGCCTTCAAGATCCCTTCCGGGTCCATGAAACCCACTCTGTTGGTGGGAGACCATATTTTAGTCAACAAATTCCTTTACGGGATAAAACTCAGGGTCCCCTTTACTTCCATCAATTATACGCTGATCCCTATCAGTTCGCCCAAAAGAAATGATGTGGTCGTTTTTATTTACCCGGTGGACCCGAAAAAGGATTTTATCAAAAGAGTCATTGGACTCCCTGGGGATACAGTCCAAATCAGGGACAAAAGGGTTTATATCAACCATATCCCCATGGAAGACCCTCATGGGGTCCATTCTGACCAGATGGTCATCCCCGAGACGGAACAACCCCGGGATAATACCGGACCCCTAATGGTACCACCCGGCAAATTATTTGTCATGGGGGACAATCGCGACGAAAGCTACGACAGCCGTTATTGGGGTTTTGTAGATCAAAAACAGATTATCGGACAGGCCTTTATTATTTACTGGTCGTGGGATAGAACTGAGTTTGGAGTCCGCTGGAAAAGATTGGGAAAATTAATTCGTTGAAACCGGGGAAGACCGGCCATTAGCGCCGCCTTCTAAGCCTTTTTGGACACAGATCGACTCGGATCGGCAGATATTCGCCGATCGTGCGGATTGCCAAGATTTTGATATAAAGAATAGTTATCTGCGGGTATCGGCGAAAATCTGCGTCCTAATTTATTTCACTTGGATTTTTTACCTTTCTTTACCGGAACGGTGAAGGTTATTTTGGTGCCTTTCCCTTTCCGGCTCATAAGGTGAAGGGCCCCGCCGGCCATCCGGGCCCTTTCATCCATGGCTGTCAATCCCAATCCCCGTTCCGGGAGGGTGCTGCTTATAACCTCCAGGAAATCGAAGCCCTTCCCGTTATCCTTGATGGAAAAGACCACCTCTTCACCGCGTTCCTTCATATCAATCAAAACCTGCCTGGCCTGGGCATGTTTCCCGACGTTGGTCAGGGCTTCCTGAAAAATCCTGAAAATAATAATTTCCTGCCCTTTGGAAAATGAAAAATGGGGTTCCTGGATCGTACTGATAATTTTGAAAGGATATTGTTTGGAGAATTCGCCCAATACCCATTGGAGGGCTTCGAAGAGGCCCAGATGTTCCAGTACCGAAGGACGTAAATCCCGGGACAGTCTTCGGACGTCTTCGGTCATCCGATCGATTGCATGCAGGGCCTGTTCAATATCCGGCTTTAAACCCTCGAGATTTTCTTTGAATTTCTTGGCCAGATTGCTCAATTGAAATTTTAAACCGATTAAAGACTGGCCCAACTCATCATGCAATTCGATGGCGATCCTTTTTCTCTCGTTTTCCTGGGCATTGATCAGCCGAGTAGATAATATCCTGAATTTTCTTTCTGATTTTCCTAAAGCCCTCTCCGCTTGTTTGCGTTCCTCAATTTCTTTTTTTAATTCTTTATTGGTCTTTGAAAGTTGAAGCGTCCTTTGCTTGAGGAGGGCATGATTCCTGGCCATGCTCTCCTCAAGGCTTTTGGGGGTTTTCTCCGGGGAAGTCAGATTTGGCTTCGATCTTCTTTTCATACGAAACAGGGACTCATTGTCAATTTTTTTGACCACTTAAAGCCTTCTTAAAAAGCCTCTTCCGGGATATCGAGAGCCGAAAAGTCTTCCTGCTGAAGGGAGGTATAACGGGCAAAGACATTGGGCAGGATATTTCGGCAGAAAAATTTGACCGTTTCTATTTTCCCTCGGTAAAAAATGCCGTCGGCTGAGCCGGCCTCAACCTCTTTGAGCCGGTCTCGGGCCAGAAGGCCCTGCTCCAGCATCAGGTGGGCCATGAGGACCTCAGAAAAACAATCCAGGAATCGGGTGGCCGTTAAACCGATCAACCGGACCTTTTCCCCCTGAAAATACTGCATATAACGCAAGGTAAAGTCACCAATAGCTTGGGTGGCTTTAAAAAGGAGTTTTAAATCCGGCCCGAAATCCGGGTCTTCTTTATACTGACCGGTAAAGCTCATAATCCCCTGGATCCAATCCTGAAAAACCTTTCCCCCCTCCATGCCCAGCTTGCGGCCCACCAGATCGAGGGCCTGGATATAGTTGGTCCCTTCCCAGATGGAGACGATCTTGGAATCCCGGGCGTATTGTTCCACCGGGAACTCCTGACAGTAGCCGACGCCGCCCAGGATCTGCATGGCATCCCGGATCAGACTATATCCGAAGTCCGAGAAATAGGCCTTGACCAGAGGGGTGAGCAACTCCACCTGACGAAAGGCCATTTTCCGGTTGGTTTCATCAGGATCGTGTTGGGCAATATCGATCAGATAAAAAAGTTTACCGATCACGGCCCGCATGGCCTCGGTCCCGGCCTTTAGATTCATGAGCATCCGCCGCACATCTTCATGCTGAATAATCGGCACCCGGTCCCCGCTACGGTTGGTAAAGAGCGGCCCCTGGAGCCTTTCCTTGGCATATTGACGGGCGCAGTCATAAGCGCCGGCCGTCAAACCCAGGGCCTGGACCCCGCAACCCATCCGGGCCTCATTCATCATCTGGAACATCTTGGCCATACCGCTATGGGGTTCACCCAGGAGAAAGCCTCTGCAACCGCCGTTTTCGCCAAAAATCAGGGAACAGGTGGAAGAGCCGTGGATGCCCATCTTGTGTTCGATGCCACTGCAAAAGACATCATTGGGTTCCCCTAAAGATCCGTCCGGATTGACCCAGATCTTGGGTACGATAAAAAGGCTGATCCCTTTGGTCCCTGGAGGCCCCCCTTCTATACGGGCCAGGACCAGGTGGATGATATTTTCGGTCAAATCATGTTCTCCGCAGGTAATAAACCGTTTATTTCCTTCGATCTTATAAAGGCGGGGATCTCCCGAGGCCTTATCAGGAACCGCCTTGGTCCGAAGCCAGCCGACGTCCGAGCCGGCGTCGGCCTCGGTCAGGCACATGGTCCCGGACCAGACACCGGTATTGAGCTTTTCGACAAAAAGGGCCTTATCTCCCTCAGTCCCATAGTGTTCAATAACCGCGGCATTGGAGATGGACAAACCGGGATAAGTCATGATAGACATATTGGCCGCTATAAACAGTTCGGCGATCAATCCGCTCAAAACAGCCGGCAAACCCTGCCCCCCAAAATCCGGCTTGGCCGCCAGGGCAATCCAACTGTTTTCCGCCATAACTTTCCAGCAGTGATGAAAGGAGCTTGGAACTTTGACTACCCCATTTTCATAGGTGCATCCTTCTCGGTCCCCATCCTGATTGGCCGGGCCCAGGACCTCTTTCCCGACTTTCATAGCCTCCTGAATGATCATCTCGAAGTCCTCTTGACTGAAATCCCGAAAGGCTTCGTACTTAAAAAGATCGGCCACCTTCAAGTGTTCAAACAGCACAAACTTTATATCCCGATCGTCCCGATTAAAAAAATTTTTTCCCATTTTCCCCTCCTGTAGACGCACTGAGATTGTTTTGGTGACGGGTTATAAGCAATGGGCGAAGGGCTACGGTTAAATATTTTTTTGGTTTTTCTTCTCCTGTAGCCTATAGCCTCTTGTCTATAGCCTGTATTTACCCTTTTTTACTACAAATGATCTCAAAAAGAAAGCGTAGAATTGCACTCAAAAAAGCGGCATTTGCACTCTCCTCTCATCTGTGTTAAATTCCTTGCAACGCCGAATGAAACGAGAACGCGTAACCAGTAACGAGCAACGAGTATCCAACCCATTCCCATGCAGCAAGAATTTAAACTGATTTCCGAATTCCAGCCCAAAGGGGATCAACCCAGGGCGATTGAACAATTAGTCCAGGGAGTCCGCCAAGGTCTGGAACACCAGGTCCTCCTGGGGGTAACCGGATCGGGGAAGACCTTCACCATGGCCCAAGTGGTGGCCCAAGTGCAAAAACCGACCTTGGTCCTGGCCCCGAACAAGACCCTGGCGGCCCAGCTTTATGGAGAATTCAAATCCTTTTTCCCGGAAAATGCCGTGGAATATTTCGTTAGCTATTATGACTATTATCAACCCGAGGCCTACCTGCCTCAAACCGATACCTACATCGACAAAGATTCTTCCATCAATGAAGCCATTGACAAGATGCGTCATTCGGCTACCCGTTCCCTGTTAACACGGAACGACTGCCTGATTGTCGCCAGCGTCTCCTGCATCTACGGCCTGGGCTCTCCCGAAGCCTATCAGGGGATGCTCCTTTCTTTGCAAGAAAACCAGGAGATATCCAGGGAGGAGATCTTGGGTCGACTGGTATCCATGCTTTATGAACGAAACGACTTTGACTTCCACCGGGGTACCTTCCGGGTGCGGGGCGATGTTATAGAGGTTTTCCCGGCCTACGAGGAAGACCTGGCGCTACGGTTCTCTTTCTTCGGGGACACCATTGAAACCCTCTCTCAGATCGATCCGTTGCGAGGGAAAATACGAAACCGGTTGAAACAGGTCCATCTCTTTCCGAACAGCCATTATGTGACCTCTCAAGAGGGGATGGACCAGATCTACCAGGCTATCGAAACAGAATTAGAGGAACGGATCACCTATTTCCGCTCTCAGAATAAACTGCTTGAAGCCCAACGCGTCGAAGAGCGAACCCGGTTCGATCTGGAGATGATGAAGGAGCTCGGCTATTGTCATGGGATTGAAAATTACTCCAGGCACCTGACCGGCCGTCTCCCGGGTCAGCCCCCCCCTACCCTGCTGGAATATTTCCCCAAAGATTTCTTATTGTTTATTGATGAAAGCCATTTGGCCGTTCCCCAACTCCAGGGCATGTATCGGGGGGATCGATCCCGGAAACAGACCCTGGTCGATTATGGTTTCCGTCTTCCATCGGCCCTGGACAACCGCCCTTTGAATTTTAAGGAATTTGAAAGTCTGGTCCACCAGACCATTTATGTCTCGGCTACACCGGCTGAATATGAACTTAACCGGTCCGGAGGGGTCATGGCCGAACAGATTATCCGGCCCACAGGATTGATGGATCCCCTGATTCGAGTCTTTCCGGCCGACAACCAGGTTGAACACTTAAAAAAGGAAATTGAAAAACGGGTTGCCCGCCAGGAAAGGATCCTGGTCACTACCCTGACCAAGCGTCTGTCTGAAAATCTTTCCGAATATTACCAGGAATTAGGGATAAAGGTCCGTTACCTGCATTCCGATATCGATACCATGGAACGGATCGAAATTTTGCGCGATTTACGTCTGGGGGTCTTTGATTGCCTGATCGGGATCAACCTCCTGCGGGAGGGGCTGGACCTGCCCGAAGTCAGCCTGGTGGCCATCCTGGATGCCGACAAAGAAGGTTTTTTGCGTTCCACCCGTTCTTTGATCCAGACCTGCGGCAGGGCCTCCCGAAATCTTTCAGGAGAGGTCTATTTCTACGCCAATCGGATAACCCGGTCCATGAAAGAGGCCATTGAGGAAACGGAAAAACGCCGCGCCGTTCAATTAGCCTACAATAAAAAGCACAAAATAACCCCCACTTCGATTAAAAAATCGATTCAGGATATCCTGTCTTCGGTTTATGAAGCCGATTACGTAACGGTTCCCATAGCCAAGGAAAAACAAAAGGAATTTGTGGAACCCCACCAGGTCCCGCTT
This sequence comes from Deltaproteobacteria bacterium, assembly GCA_016219225.1. Classification (NCBI taxonomy): domain Bacteria; kingdom Pseudomonadati; phylum Myxococcota; class Myxococcia; species Deltaproteobacteria bacterium. The sequence continues at coordinate 21,606 of JACRBX010000112.1, read as the reverse complement.
CTGATCAAACAACTGAGAAAAAGGATGAAAGAGGCGGCCGCCCGCCTGGACTTTGAAGAAGCGGCTGAGCTTAGAGACCGGATCAAGGTCCTGCAGGAAGAGGAGTTGCTTTGGAAATAAAAAATAGGCATGGGGCGACAGGCGTGAGGCGTGAGGTGGCGAAAGCCTGTATTATTCATTAACAATAGGAGTCTAATATGAATTTGCCCCCTCTGCTTTGGGGATTGGCTATCGGACTGATTGCCGGTGTCTTTTTGGCCTGGTTGTTTTTTCACTTAAAAACGGCCCAAAAAATTTCACAAGCCACCTTGCCCTTTCAATCTCAACTGGCCGTTATTGAGGAACGTCTGAAGGCTCGGGAAGCCGAGATCCAGGGTTTGGCGGCTAATAACCGGGAATCCGGCCAGGAAAATGAAAGCCTCCGACAGCGGCTTTTGCAGGAAAGCCAGGAAAGGGCAGCGGCCCAAAAGGAAGTCGAGCAGTTGGCCGAATGGAAAGAACGCCTTCAGGAGCGGGAAAAGGAAACCGGGAGCTTACGGGAAGAGATCACCGGTCTGAAACAGAACCGGGCCGAAATAGAGACCACGTTACGTCAGGAACGGAAGGCCATGGAAGAAAAAATCATCTTCTTGAATGAGACGGCCCAAAAAATGGAAGATGCCTTCAAGGTCTTATCCGCCGAGTGTCTGAGAACCAACAATCAACAATTCTTAGACCTGGCCAAGACCCATCTGGAAAAATTTCAGTCCGAGGCCAAAGGAGATCTGGACCAACGTCAAAAAGCCGTGGAAGGCACCATCGCACCCTTGAAGGAGACCTTGGACAAATATGTACAACAGGTTCAGGAGATGGAAACCGCCCGCCAACAGGCCTACGGGAGCCTGAGTCAGCACCTGGAAATGATGTCGGCAACCGAACAGCGTCTTCAAACAGAAACCGGCAATCTGGTCAAGGCCTTAAGGGCCCCGCAAGTTCGGGGCCGTTGGGGGGAATTAACTCTCAAACGCGTGGCTGAGCTGGCCGGCATGTCTGAACATTGTGATTTTATTGAGCAGGAATCGGTGACGGCCGATGAGGGCCGATTAAGACCTGATATGATCGTCCGCCTGCCCAACAGAAAATGGGTAGTCGTGGATGCCAAGTCTCCCCTACAGGCCTATCTGGAATCCCTTGAATGTCCGACTGAAGAAGAAAGAAAAATAAAATTACGGGAACACACCAGGCAGATCCAGACCCATATGCAGAAACTCTCCTCCAAATCCTATTGGGATCAATTTCCCGAGACCCCGGAATTTGTAGTCCTTTTTTTGCCCGGGGAGAATTTTTTCAGCGCCGCCCTGGAACAAAATCCCAACCTGATCGAAGAAGGGGTCAATCAGAAGGTAATCCTGTCCACTCCTACAACCCTGATCACCTTATTACGGGCCGTAGCCTATGGCTGGCGTCAGGAGGCCCTGGCTGAAAATGCCCAGGCTATCAGCGAATTAGGCAAGACCCTCTATGAACGCCTGGTCAAATTAGCCCTGCATTTTGGGGAAGTGGGACGATCATTAGACAAGTCCGTTCATGCTTATAACGATGCCGTCGGCTCCCTGGAAAGCCGGGTTTTGGTGGCTGCCCGGCGATTTAAGGAATTAGGCATCAGTTCCAAGGCCCAGGTCCCTGAAATAGGTCCGATTGAAAAAAATACCCGGAATCTTCAGTCCCCCGAGTTTTGTGCCGAAATAGAAGAAGATATCAGAAGATAAGGAACATCATGGAACCCACAGATAAAACAAAAATCCTGCAACAAATCGCCACTCAAGATTATCTCCCCTCCCTTTCCCCTTTAACCATTCAGTTAATTGATGTAGCGGCTAACGAACACAGCTCCATATTGGATCTAACCCGGATCATTGAGCAGGACCCGGGATTGACGGCCAGGATGCTGAAATTCGTCAACAGCGCCTTTTATGCCCAGAGGGAACCGATCTCGTCCATCTCTTACGCCGTGATGGTTGCCGGCTTCAAGAAAATCCGTCTGATGGCCCTGAATATTTCATTAAAAGATACCTTCCCCTTGGGCAAAGTAAAGGGTATGGATTATGATTTCTTTTGGAAAACCTCTCTCTATCGTGCCCTGTTGGCCCAAGGTTTAGCCAAAGGTTCTGATCTTTCCGACCGGCTTGATCCCGATGAAGTCTTTACCGCCGGACTAATTTTGGAAATAGGGATGTTGCTTCTATTCCACGTCTGTCCTGATTCTTTAAAAGATTCTTTTCCGGGCGGGAATGTTCCATTGGAAGAGGCCCTTAAATGGGAAGAGGAAAACCTGGGCATCAACCATCGGGAACTGGGAAGGCTCACCCTCCAGCACTGGCACTTTCCGAACCAGATCGTTGAAGCCCAGAAGATCTTCGGAACGGCCGCCTTAAAAGAAGGGACCTCGGATTTATGTTTATTTTTGGAAGTCGCCCGGATTTGCACCCAGCTTTTCTTCGGCACCAGGGATGACTTTGCCTTCTTAAAGGAAATCGCTCGGATGTTAAAGAAAGATTTGGATCGGGTGAGTGAAATCCTTTCCGAGGTCTTTTTTAAAGTGGAAGAAATTGCCCGCGAGCTCCGTCTCCAGATCAACTCCAGTAAAGACCTGCTGGAAGTCATGGAGAAAGCTAATCGGGCTCTGATCCGAATAAATGGATCTTTGGAAGATAATCTGAGTAGAATGATCGGTCTGTTTTCCCAGGAGGATCAAAAATCGACTCAATCCCTTATGGTACCACCCGGGGAACGAAAAAAATCCCTTGAAAAGGCTATGGATGCCGTAGCCCACGAAATCCGGAACCCTTTGATGGCTATCGGTGGATTCGCCCAGCGCCTGGTAAAGAAAGGGGAAGAAAAGGTCAATGTCATCCAATATGCCGAACTAATCGCCCAGGAATCTCGGCGTCTGGAGCAGGTCTTGAATGATTTAATGGACTATTCCAACCCTTATCAGCCTGTTTTTCAGGACCTGGATTTAGTTCCGGTCCTGGAAAAGGCCCTCGAAGGGCTTCAGGATAGTCTGACCCGCCAACAAATTACTCTCATAAAAAAATGGCAAAAAATCCCCAGGTCTATTCCTTTGGAAAAGAATGGATTCCAGAAATCTTTTCAACAATTATTGGAAATCATTATCCTTCAGACAGGGAAAGGCCACCAGGAAATAATCATTTCGCTGGAAACTTCGGCATTAACGCCTCAGATTAAAATAGAGATAAAATATCAGGGAGAGCCGCTGCCCGAAGAAACGCAGGAAATCCTGCTCGGCCATGATTTTTCCAACAGGTCTTTCGGGAAAAGCCTGGGACTTTCCCTCAGCCGGAGGGTTATCGAGGCCCATAAAGGACGGATTGAAGTTAACTCGGAAGAGGGGGAAAACCGCATCTCTATAGTCCTGCCCATTCCTACAATACGAAAATAACGTTCAGGGGTCAGGGGTCAGTTAAAGAATAAAGTTTCAAGAACAAAAATGCAAGTATAATAACCTTGATAGTATCGGAAATTCCTTTTATGTCTCGCAAAGACACAAAGGCGTAAGAAATTTCAAGGCTATGAAACTACTTTGTTTTTTATCATTTTTTACGTCCTTGCGCCCTCGCGTGAGATGTTTTGAGAGTCCCCCCGAAGGGCGCTAAGTACAACGATGAACCTTGCCCTTCGCCCATAGCCCATAGCCTATTGCCTATCGCCTATCGCCCCGCTAAATACTGCATTCTTCCTCCCAAAATACGGGTTCTCCATTATTTCCTTCTTCCTGAGAATAAGATAAGTTACTGATTAAACCCTCATGCTCCTCAGGGGGCAACACGAAGCATAAAAAAGGGTATCTAATAAGAAAACGGAGGATTGAATGACTGCCCCGATTAAAATACTACATATCGACCCTGATTTTAATATAACCTACTTCATTTTCCGTTCCGGGGCTTCCATCCAATCTTCTGTTCCCATCCAACAAGCTGTTCAACTTTTAAAAACGGAGGAATTTGATTTAATTCTTTCGGAACCACATAATAAGGCTATAATGAAGAATCAGGCCCTCTTAGAAGAAACAGAGGCAAAATCTTTTAGCGAGTTAAAACAAAAATAAATAAAATAAAGGAGGTCTACTCAAATGGAAAAAACGGCTAATTATGATTTATTAAATTCCCCATTAATGGACATGGATGAAATTAATTTTATCTTATTGGAGCCGGAAGTGGCTGAAATTTCTTCTTCCCATCTGAAAAAAAGGGGGGTACAATCTGAACTAATCAATATTTTAAAGAATGACCGGACCGGGACGCTTTTGCTGCCTTTCATCAACCACGAATTCAAGTAAGGAGGGCCCTATGTTTGCACCGAAAAATATCCTTGTCCCAACGGATTTTTCCGAATATTCGGATAAATCCCTGCAAGAGGCCATGGACATCGCCAATCAATATCATTCAAAAATCCATCTATTGCATGTTGCTGAAATGGTGATTCATTGCACAGTCGACTATTGTCTCGATCCCCAAACAGTAACGCAAGTGGAAAATGAAACCATCCAGGCCTCTAAAAAAATGATGCAAGATCAAGTGGCTAAATTTCAAAAATCAAATGCAGTGGAAATCATTACGGAAATCAGAAAGGGTACCCCTTATGAAGAAATCCTGAAAGACCAGCAGGAAAAAAATATAGACCTGATCGTCATCGCTTCCCATGGTCAAACCGGGTTAATGCGTTATCTGGTCGGTAGTGTAGCGGAAAAGGTCCTCAGACATTCAAAAAGTCCGGTTCTTTTAGTCCGGATTTAAGAGGAAGAATCTTTTTTGATCAATCCTTTTCTCATAGCATAGGCCGTCAGGGCTGAAACGCTATGGAGATTTAATTTTTCCATGATATTGGCCCGGTGTTTCTCAACGGTATTAGGGCTGATGGAAAGGGAATCCGCGATATCCTTATTTTTTTGCCCTTCACCGATCAACCTGAGGATCTCCCGCTCCCGAAGGGTCAGGGTGTCCCAGGGTGACATAATGCTCTGATCCTTCTTACTTTCCAGATACCCCTCAATGACTTTTTTCGAAACGCCCGGGCTGAGCACCCGTTTTCCGGACAAAATATTCCGAATGGCCTGCAGGAGTTCGGTATTGGTGGAATCCTTTAAAATATAGCCGTCCGCTCCGGCTTTCAGGGCGGCGATGATGTACTCTTCGCTGTCATTAACGGTCAGGGCCAGGATTTTGATCTCAGGCCATTTTTTTTTGATCTCCTTGATGGCCTCCATCCCGCTCATTCGCGGCATGGAAAGATCCATTAAAACCAGGTTCGGAAGGAGCTTATCAACGCTTCGAATGCCCTCCAGTCCATCGCCAGCCTCGCCGATGATCTCCATGTCCGGCTGAAAAGAAAGAAGAGACCGCAGACCTTCCCTGAGAATGGTTTGGTCTTCGACAATCAGGATACTTTGCTTTTCAACCATTGATTTTATCTCTAACCAGGTAGCGAGCTTTTTTGATCATAAACGATTCGGCTGAACCTCAGAGCTTTGGAACTCGGCAAGTGATTCTTATTATTTATATTAACTAAGAGACCGGGTATGGAAAATAAGGTAAATACTGTATATTATCGTTCCTAAGACAGTATTTTTTCTGTAGGGGTAGACGATTCGGAAGGTTTGGAGAAGTCCAAGACAGACATCATCAAACTGAAACACCTTATCCGGTCAAGTCGGATCTGGACCCCGCCTTCCCGGCCTGGGGAAAGGGGTAATAATGGCTCTATTCAGGCATCTTGATATTTCTCAAGATCGTCCGGAGATATTAAGGTTTGGATGGCTTGGGCGGGCTGACAAGGGCTTCTCCTGCAAGCACCACGGTACCTTGCTGGTTCGTGCAGGTCGTTTTCAAACGGAGCCGCTTTTTCTCAGCAAGAATTTCCAGCACTTCAACCCTGGCCGTGATCGTGTCTCCGATACGGACCGGGGATAGAAATTCAAGTTCCTGTTTGATGTAAATCGTTCCGGGGCCGGGCAACTGATTGGCGATAACAGCGGAGATAAATCCGGCGGATAACATTCCGTGGGCGATGCGGGTTTTAAAAAAAGTTTTTTGGGCGTAAGGTTCATTGACATGGGCCGGATTAAAATCACCGGTGATACCGGCATAGAGATAAATATCACTTTCCGAAATCGTTTTTCCGAACTCGGCGCTGTCTCCTACCCGAAGTTGTTCAATAGTCTTTCCGATCATAAACATGGTCCTTTCTGAAGGTGTTTTAATTTTGAAAAGGTATTTCTTTATATCCCTTTTTATTATTTTTTGCCAGTTCGTAGAATAAAGAAGGGTTTTCTTTCCTGATGGTTTTTAATATCCTGAGACGGTTTTCCTTTTCCGTTAAAACTTCTCGTATGGCCGCCAGATTCAAACAGGTGATTAATTTGAGAGGGCCTTTGGCCGAAATTTAGATAAAAACAAATATGAAAGCACATAGAACAGCAAGACTATCAACAATAGAACTTTAATCCCAGTAATAAACGAAAGAGATTCCATCAACCCCCCGAAAGCGGCCCCGATGAGGTTGGAACCCAGGGCCAGGTCCTTGGACGGGGCATCCCGGAAGGAAAGGATAAAAATAATCCCGGCGAAAAAGATAGGGAGATTGAGAAATGCCGAGGCCAGGCAGGTCTTAGTCCAAAAATTAAAGACATTAAAGGAATCCAAAGGAATAAAATACAGGAGCAGTATCGAGGCCCAGAGCAGGCCATAAAAAGGGAGTCTCCTCTGGACCTTAGAATAGGAAACAAAAAGATTGGCCAACAGGATCAGGATGAGGATGGAGGAGATGATATAGGAATTAACGATCCAGGTGGAGCCGAAAAGCAGGGTGGCCTTGCTGACGTTCTGAAATTCCAACAAAAGGAAGGCACACCCCAAAAAGAAAAAATGGAAATTGATCCTGCCCCCCTGGACCGTAAAAATAAATCTGCGGGCCATTAAAAATAAAAATAATAAAGAACCCATGATGAGTAAATACATCCTGGGAATGGTGGCTTTTTCGATGTAGAGATAGGGCCAATCATCTGAAGTTAACCGGACCTGTCCTGAAAAAGAAGCTTGGTTCTTTGTGACGAATGCTTTTAATTCAAGGTTGGCTTCGACCCTTTTTTTTAAGGCTTCTATATTTTTCCCGGTCAGAAACATAACCCCGCCCCAGCCATAGCTGTTGCCCGGGCTATGGACATAAAAGATATAGGGCACTTCTCCGAAATTCTTTTTTAAGAGTCCATAAATCCTTTCCCCTATCCATTTGGTCTGAGTGGCAAAAATTACCGATAGAACCCCATCTTCTTTTAGCAAGTTGCGGGCTTCTTGGAGACTCTCCTCGGTATAAACATAATGGTCCAGGCGGGTGTTATTATAGTTGGATGAAAGGGTATGCGAATCCAAAAGGCCGAAAGATATGATATCATATTTCTTTTGTGATTTTTTAAAAAACGCCCGGGCATCGTCAATAGTAACCTTGACCTTTTCCTGTTGATAGGGCTGTTCGGGGTGAAGGGCCAGCCCTAATTGGACAATCCCCGGATCAATTTCCACGGCATCTATTTCCTTCGGGCCGTTGCGCAAGGCCCCGGCCACATCATTGCCTCCTCCGGCACCAACGATCAAGACGGCATCACGCCCATCGGCAAAGGCGTAAGGCAGATCGTACTGGCTGAATTTCCTGAGCGATGGGTTATAAAAACCAGGAAATTTCTTAATGAACGCATCCGAGAGGTTCAAAAGAGACATATAGCCGACATTGTTTACATTAACCACAAAACCATTTCGAAGTCCCATGACCTGATTGGGGGTGACATCCAATTTCTGATAGGGACTCCAGAGCGTAAGGAGATTAGGGCTGGATATCCCAACTACTAAAAGGATCAAGAGAGAAGCCAATCCGGCCATAAAGAAGTCGGCCTTGGAGCGGGGGATGAAAAAAAACAGAAAGAATAGACTAAAAGCAAACCAAACCCAGGGCTTGGTATAGTATAAAGAAAAGAGATTAAAGGCCCAGATACCGATTAGACTGGCGACTATATTGACAGAATATCCTTCGATCGTATCAGGATGTTCATCTAAAAGGCGCCCGAGGATTTGTCCTATGGGGATAAAACCGATTAAGATCATCAGAAACATAAAGAGGGTTAAGGCGACCCCCTGCAAAGCCGGTACAAGATTTTGGGTTCGAATGGCCTGGTACCAAATCACGGAATCAGAAAAACCGCCCAACAGGTCGGTGATGTTCCTGAAGGGTTCCGATCGTACCGAAAGAGCAATTAATACAAGCATAGCTAAAGAAATGAGCAGATTTTCTTTTTTCTTAGAGAAAAAACAGCCCACCCCGATTCCTAAAAAGCAGGCCAGCAAGACCAGATTCCCGACATAGGCAAAGATCCTTACTTCCGTAGAAATCCAGCGGATCAATAAAATTTCCAGAAAGAGCATGACAAAGCTGATTAGAAATAATTTCAGATTACGGGTGGGCATGGATATTCCTCCGACTCTTTTTTATAAGAGGATTTTCTTCTCAATAAAATCAAAGAAACGATTAAACCCATCAAGGTCAGGGAACTGACGGTCAGTCCGAAGTAAAAAGAAAATGGTTGGTATTTAAAAATGATAGAATGCCGACCCGGACTGAGGGCCACGGCCCGGAAGGCATGATTGGCCCGGTAAATCTTTTCTCTCTTTCCGTCCACCCAGACCTTCCAGCCGGGGTAATAGGTTTCACTTAAAAAGAGGAGGCGCGGCCCGGTACAAGAGACATCGAGATCCATTTGATTCAGCGCAAAATTTACCAACCGCACACCATCAATATCGGGGACCAATCCCTTGGTTGGGCGGGGCTGATCAGGGGCTTCCTCTAAAAGGACGGTTTGAGTCGGGTCAAACCTTTTCTTTTCGAATAACTCTATTCTCTCTTTCCCATTTCTAACCACTGAATATTTAGAAACCAAAAAGGCCCTGGGCAACACGGACTTATTTTCATAAAGATGGGATACTATCATTTTAATTTTAGGAGGATGGGAAAGGATTTTTTTAGAAGAATCTTCCAGCAGCACATAAGATTCTCCCTTGTGAACCAACTTAAAAGTCGAATCTGGAATAGCCTCCGGCCAAAGAAGGAATTTTGCATTCATCAGCCTCAAGATATCCGTTGCCCTGGGATCGGAGGTTTTCTCAGAGAGTATGTTCAGGAGGTCCTGATAGGGCTGATAGGTCAGGATCCCGAAGCCCGAAGTGTTAAAAATTCTATGCACTAAGGGATAATCAAAATAAAAACATTCTTTCAGGATGACCTGGGCCAATTCTTCTATCTCCATATTCCTGGGGACCATGACCTTGATCATCAATGGATTGGTATAAATACGACCTTTTTCAGGGTCAGAAAGGACGGCTTGTAAATTAGGACTTAACCAATAAAAAGCCTTTTGGTCCACCCTTCGGTAAAATCCCCAATTGGCCAAAAAGAGATCCAAAACCAGCAGAGCCGTCACAAGGGCCTGTCACCTCTTGAGAGAAATCTTGTGATCGGATAGAAAGATAAAAAAAAGAAAAATCAGTAAAGCAAAGAAAGAAAAACGTTCTATATTGTGAAAATTTAAGTTCCAGGGACGGTCATAGCTTATGGGGAAGGAATGCTCTAAAAAGAAGAAGAGAGGATTTCGGAAGAGAGAAAGGATCAACAATATGATGACGAATAAAAAGGCCAGAATCAGGGAGGCTTTTTTAAGGGTTAATAATTTTTTTTGAGGATCTTCTTTAAGGCGTTCAGACAAGGCATCCCAGCCCAAGCCGGTCAACAGGCTAATAAACAGATTGGTAATAAAATAAAATTTGACCGGATAACGGATCGTATGAAAGCCTGGAATAAAAGTATAGAGTAGTTGATAGAATGGGGTGTTCCCTCCAAGGGCCAGGAGTAAGGAAACCACAAGCAGAAGGCCCACCCAACCCCTTCTGCGATCTCGCCCCCAAAAAAAGAAAAGAACCATAATAAAAGGAATGATTCCAAGGTAAATACTTTTCAGATAATTTTGATCCGTTTTATAATACTCGACCCCTCGCCAAAAAAAATCCGGAAGGAAGAGATAGAGAAGATCCCGCCACCCCAGGGACCATCGGGTGGCCTCTTGGTATAAAAACCCCAGGTGGCGAACCGAGTTTTTGGTCATTTCCCAGAAAGGGAGAATCTGAATGGCCCCTAATCCCAAAAATAGAAGGAATACTACACCCACCATTTGAAAACGCCATTTCCAAGGAGCATAACCGCGCTCGGATAAAAGGGCCTGGGGAAAGAAGGCTAAAAACAGAACTATCGCCTGGGTCAGAAGAAAGGCTTCAATCCCTCCTCCCAGAAATTGGACCAGGATGGTTATAGACGAAAGAAGAGCATATTTTCTGGACCTCCCTCGGAGAGCCCTGAGAAAGAAAAAAAACAGGAGGGGGGTCCAGGTAACGGACTGCAGGGTATTCAAAACATTATGGATGGAAAGGAGAAAGCCCCCCAAGGTAAAAGAAAGGCAGGCCAGGATCCCGGCCATTCGGCTGCCCCCTAATTCCCTGGCCAATAAATAAATAAACCAGCCGGATAGAAAAAAATGCAGCACAATAGAGAGATTAAAAGCAAAATTGATGGGGAGTATCAAGAGCAGACCATTGGGTGGATAGAGGATACTGGTCTGCAAAGAAGCAAATAAGGGTTGACCGGAAAAAGAATAGGGATTCCATAAAGGAAATTCCCCGGCCTGAACGGCCTCGACCCAAAGCTTGAGGTTGGGGAAAAAAAAGATGGGCAAATCTCTATCGACCATCAGTTTCGCTTGGGTCAATGCCTCCCGGAAGTAGAGGAAGAGGATACCCATGAAACCTAATAATAAAAGAGTGCCGATCCTTCTATCTTTATTCATAAAAAAAAGGGCCGCAGAAAGAGCTTACGGCCCTTTTGGATCCTCCTTACCCGATGCCTTAGGTGGACGGGGTACGACCGGAAACTTGATTCGGGTTGGTAAACGCCCAGGTATAGGGCGTCCCGCTGATAGTAGCCGTGATCACGGTGGCCGAAGTAGCCACGGCCCCTCCTGTATCGGACATATAGGTCGCATTAAGAATAGTCGTGGCATTAATACCCGCAGTTGCAGTACCATTAACAACAAAGTCGGCATAAGCAATCGCGGCGGCAGCCTTCAGGGCACCGGTTACACCGTCTGCGGCAGCACTCTTCGCTTTGCTGCTCATATCGATATACCGGGGTATGGCAACGGCGGCTAAAATACCTATAATCACGATAACAATGATCAACTCGATCATAGTAAAACCTCTTTGATCCTTTTGAATGGATTTCATTTTCCCACCTCCTTTCGTCAAAAATTATTATTTGGATCTTAAAACAGCTAAAGCCTTTAGATTTTCTATTTATTTAGAATAAAATAACAGTCATGTAAAGGAAAAAATACAATAGAAAGGACTTAATAACAAAAAATATACTATATATGGGAATAAGTTATCCTTATTAATCCTTCCCCTACCCGCCCCCTTTGGCCATTTTGGCCATGTCCCACATAGGCATAAAGACAGCCAGGGCCAGGAAAAGCATCATGGCCCCCATAAAAACAATCATGATGGGTTCGATCAGGGAAGATAGGGTTTTTATTGAATTATCGACCTCTTTGTCATAAAAATCCGAGACCTTTTCCAGTATGTCGTCCAGGGTCCCGGAAGATTCCCCCACGGCGAACATCTGATAAACCAACGGCGGAAAAATGGTCTTGTCTTTCATTTTCTCGGACAAGGTCCCGCCGTCCTTGACCGATTGCTGAATGCTCGTGATAATTCCTGCAATATAGACATTGCCCACCGTAGACGCAGAGATCTCCAGGGTCTGGAGCATGGGCAGACCACTGCGGTTCAGGGTTACGAACATGCGGGTAAAGTGCGACATGGCGATTTTTAAAAATACTGGGCCCATAACGGGAATCCGGATTTTTACAATGTCCCATTGAAAGCGTCCGGTTTCGGTTCGGACATACCATTGGAAAAGACCTATCAGGGCGCCGATAGTCCCGAAAATAAGATACCAATAATTGGAAAAAATATAATGCAGGCCCAGCATCATACGGGTGGGCAGGGGAAGGGCCGATTTAAAACTTTGGAACATCCCCATAAATTTAGGGATAATAAAATAAATGGCAAAAAGGAAGGCCCCGATCAAGGCCCCGAAGACCATCTTGGGATATCGGGTAGCCGATTTTATACGGGCCTTTGTTTCTATATCGTACTCTAAAAAAGACCCGATACGATTGAGGACTTCTTCCAGTTTCCCGGAAGCCTCTCCGGCCCGGACCATGTGGATATATATCTCTGAAAATATTTTGGGGTGGCGTGCTAAAGCATCGGATAAAGGGTCCCCTTCCTTTACCCGATCTAAAATGTCTTGGACAGCGCTGCTGAGCGTGGGGTTCTTGGCTTGTTCCGCCAGGATCGATAACCCGGTAGTAATGGGTATACCGGCCCGGATGATGGTCGCTAATTGTCGGGTAAAAAAAAGAAGTTCATCCGGCTTCACTTTCCGAAAAAAATCCAATAAAACCGTTGATAAATCTTGTCCAGAACCAGCGGCCTCCTTCGACCCCATTGGACCGGTAACGGATTTCCCATCCTTCTCCTGAATAAATACCGGTACATAGCCCATCATTCCGACCCGGCCGGCGACATCGGCCCGGCTGGGACCTTCCATCTGGCCGGTAATGAGCTTTCCCCCGCGATCTCTGGCCTTATAAAAATATTGGGGCATTGGTCTGTCTAATCCAATAAATTCTTGCCATAGGCTTTTGAAGTATGATAAAAAAAAATTAATCCAGGAGGAACCTTAATGGCAAAAGATACCATAAAATTGGTTCAATGTCGCCTCAGCAAAAAAAAGGGCTCAAAAAACAAATTCGAGACCCGCTTCGTCCCCTTCCAGGAATATGAACTTTGGAAATATTTTATCACGCGTCAATACGATTTCCAGATTTCCCGCGAGGAAATCTTCCTCTGGCTGCCCAAAAGAGAGTTCGACCGGAAAAAGGACCGGTTTTTACATGCTGATTGGATTCCCGTCCATAAAGTAACCCTGTATTTCTTTTTAAAACATGACGGGGTCCTGGTCCCGGTGACCCGTTTTTTTCAGGAATCCGATTACAATAAAGTAAAACCCCTGTTTCTAAAACATTTTGAAGAATTTCAGGATGAGAGTCATATGACCAAAGTCCTGGAACACGTTAAAGAAGAAAAAGGGGTCTGCCTGAAAAACCTTTAGTTTTTAGACAAAGGTCGCTTCCTTAGGGGTTACCCGGTTCAGTTCTTCCACTGTGGTAATCCCGGCCAGGACCTTGCTGATCCCGTCTTCCCGCAGGGATTTCATCTGCTGTTTCTGGCGGGCATAGTCTTCAATTTCCCGCTGGGTTGCCTTTCGAAGGATCATCTCTTTCAACTCTTTGTCCACGATTAATATTTCAAAAATCCCTAACCGGCCCTTATAGCCTGATCCTTTACAAAAGGAACACCCTTTCCCCTTATGTAAAACCACTTCTTGATTCGGGGGGAGCCTTAAGTCCACGAGATCTTCTCCCGAGGCGGGATAGGGTTCTTTGCAGCGGGGGCAGATGACCCTGACCAATCGCTGGGCAAGGACTCCTTCAACCGAAGAGGAGATTAGAAAGGGATCGACTCCCATATCGGTTAAACGGACCAGGGAACTGGGGGCATCATTGGTGTGAAGGGTCGAAAGGACCAGATGGCCGGTCAGGGCGGATTGAACGGCGATTTCCGCGGTTTCAAAATCCCGAATCTCACCGACCATGATCCCGTCCGGGTCCTGTCTGAGAATAGAACGCAAGCCAACGGCAAAGGTCAGCCCGGCTTTGACATTGATCTGGCATTGACGGATCAGATCCAGACGGTATTCCACCGGATCTTCTAAGGTGACGATATGTTTTTCCGGCGAGTTAATGGTATTCAAAATAGCATATAAGGTCGTGGTCTTGCCGCTGCCGGTCGGCCCGGTCACTAAAATAAACCCATAGGGTTTCTGGATCAGGTAGCGGATCTTTTCCATGTCCCGGGGAAGAAAACCCAGGTCTTCCAGACGGATGATAATGCTGGACTGGTCCAGTATACGCATAACCACATTTTCCCCGTAAATAGTCGGGAAGGTCGAAACCCGGGAGTCGATCACTTTGTTATCCACAACGAATTTAAAACGCCCATCCTGAGGATACCGTTTTTCGGCAATATCCATCTTGCTCATGATCTTGATCCGGGAAATCACCGGTGCAATAAACCGGGGTCCCAGCGAGGAAGTCTCTCTGAGAATGCCGTCAATGCGGTATCGAATGCGCAAGGCCCGCTCTTCAGGTTCTAAATGGATATCGCTGCACCGGTCTTTTATCGCTTCCGAGATGATCAAATTAACCAATTGACTGATCGGCCCTTCATCCACTTCGGCCGTTCCCACTTCGGTTTCCCCGGCCTCCTCCTCTCCGGCAAAGACCTGCAGATCCTCGGGGGCCGATTCGATCTTGTCCATCAAGGTGGTTTCATAAAGGGTATCGAGAGTGTGGAGGATGTCTTTTTCGGAGGCAATAACCGGCTCAATCTCAAGGCCGGTTTTAAAGGCCAGGTCATCCAGGGCAAAGATATTTAAGGGGTCGGCCATGGCGATCATCAGGACTTGGCCCATCCTGGCTAATGGGACCACGGTATGTCTTCTGGCTATCTTGTCGGGGATAAGTTTGGCCAGCGAGGGGTCAATTTTTTCTTCTTTGAGGTTGACAAAATTGATCTTGAGCTGATGGGCCAGGGTTTTGATCAGGTTTTCTTCAGTAATGAAGCCCATCCGAATTAAAGTCTTACCCAACCGTTCGTTGGTTTTTTTCTGGGCTTCTATGGTCACAGCCAACTGATCCGGTGTAATCATTCCGGCCTGGACCAGGATATCCCCTAATCTCTTTTTTTCTCTCTTCATGGTTGGTTGGTCCAAAAAGGATAATATTTTATATCAATTACATAATTTGAGATCCTTGTCAATTATCAAATACTTTAGTCCGAAAATAGAAAAATTCGGAAACCTTTTAACCTATTGCCCATAGCCCATAGCCCCTAAAAAATATTTTCATGTTTCGTGGTGCCCAAAACGGGCATGAAGACAAAAACCATCAATGATTTCATGATGCGCGGGGGCTTCGAACTTTGAACCTTGAATCTTGCATCTTGCATCTTTCCCTTTCCCACCAGGCCCGGGCCTCACCTACAAGAAAAAGCGAACCGGTAATTAAAATCAAATCCTCTGGCTCAGCTTCTTTCCTGGCCTGATTGATGGCCAGAGGAATGGATTGGGCAAGATGGCAGGGCAGGTTTTTCACTTTGACTAAAGGCAGCAATGTTTCCGGTTCGGAGGACCGGTCGTATTCTGCCCGGGAAAGATAAACGATATCGGCCTTGGGGATGATATAATTAAAGGTCTGCTCGATAGCCTTATCTTTCATCATACCGATGATCAGCAAAAGTCTCTTATAAGAAAACACCCGGGAAAGGGTCCGGGAAAGGGTTTTCATGGCCCCCGGATTATGGGCCCCATCCAGAACGATCCAGGGCCTTTCGGATAACACCTCCAGCCTCCCCGGCCAGGTCACCCTGGCAAGCCCCTCTCGAACCGCTTCCTCCTGGATGGGAAACCGGGCTTTTAAATAATCGATAACCGTCAGGGCCAGACCGGCGTTTCTGATCTGGTGATCCCCGAGCAGACCGACCCGAAGTGACGGGTGACGGGTGACGGGTGACGGTGGGAAGTTCGGAGTTTTGAGTTCGGAGTTCGGAGCAGTCAAAACCAGATCCCCTGGAAATTTGGGATTGCGGATTGCGGATTGTGGATTAAGAAAACCGTTCAGGGTTGGGCGTTCGGCTTTCGACGATTTTCCATTGTGGTTCAGGATTCCAAATTCCATGTTTGGGAAGTTTTTTTCCGTACCGAGAGTAACTTTACTTCCTTCGACGAACGACGAACGACGAACGACGAACGGTCCTTTCTCTCCCACTCCGAACTGTTCCCCCACTCCGAACTCCGAACTCCGAAATCCGAAATAGCTAAACGTGCCGTTCTTAAGTTTTCGCGTCCGGAAATCCCTTCCGACCAGCAGCATGAGGACTTGTTTTTCCCGACAGATATCTTCAAGTATTACTTGAACTTTTTTTTGGTTCACCCCGGTAACCAAGGGAATATGAGGCTTGATGATCCCGGCCTTTTCCAGGGCTATTTTTTTTAAGGTCTTCCCCAGATACTCCTGATGCTCCAGGGTGATGGTAGTGATGACCGTTATAAGAGGGTGAATGATATTGGTTGCATCCAGTCTCCCTCCGAGCCCGGTTTCCATGATAGCCAGATCCACCTTTTCCCGATAAAAATAAAGCAGGGCCATGGCCGTGACAAACTCAAAAAAGGTCGGGGGCTCTTCAAGATCGGTCTTCTCTTTTATTTCCTTGATCAGGGCCAGAGTCTGATCTTTTTCGATCAGGCGGCCGTTAATCTGAAAACGTTCCCGGAAATCGATCAAGTGCGGCGAGGTAAACAACCCGACCTTATATCCGGCCTGGCTATAGACGGAAGACAGCATAGCCGCCACGGAACCCTTTCCGTTGGAGCCTGCGATGTGGATCAATCGGAGACTTTCCTGGGGGTTGTTAAAAACCTTTAACAGGTTTTCCGTTTTGGATAAGCCGAACTTGATTCCGAATTTTTGCAGGTTATATAAATAGGACAGGCCTTGATCGTATTCCCGGTCATAGCTCAAGCGTTCAAAAGGTTGGCCGGCCATATCAGGATCCCCCTATTTCCAAACGGGCAAAATCCAGGTGAAGGACCTTTGAGCCGTATCGTTTAAAAAGGACCCGAACCTTTCTCTCCCTCGGGGGTTCCTGAATAACCCCATTACCGAAAAGGGGATGAAAGACCTTGGTCCCTTTTGAAAATCCGTTATCATCCTCTTTTTGGGTTTCATGAACAGCCTCCGAACCCACCCGGGGCGGATGATTCAGACCCGGTCTTCCTTGCCGAGCCAATATTTCTTCGGGGATATCGGCGATGAAGTGGCAGAGATCATTTTTCTGCCACCCCCCATCCCTTTGGGAGAGGGTGACCGGACAGGTCATAAATAACCTTTCTTTGGCCCGGGTGATGGCCACATAAAGGAGCCTTCTTTCCTCTTCCATTTCATCCGTATCCATTTGGGCGTGGGTGGAAGGAAAACGGCCTTCCGCCAGCCAGATGATGAAAACGATCCGCCACTCCAGGCCCTTGGCCGAGTGGACGGTAGACAGGATCAACCGGTCCTTTTCAAGATCCTCCTGCTCCTCATAGACCTCAAGGCTCAGATCCCCTAACAAGGCCTCCGTTTCGGTATAATTATAGCTGACCCGGATGATTTCTTCGATCTCTTTCTGCCGGCGCTGCGGCTCTTCATACAGGGCCGGCATCAAATTTTTGTAGTAGCCCCAGATCAATTCCAGGGCCTCGGTCGGCGTTTGGAGGGGTTGATCGACCAGGGCTTGGAAGAGGGCTGAAAAATCCGTAAGCTGGGATTTCAGGCGGGGAAATTGGGCAAGGCATTCCAGGCGTGAGGCCCAGTCCGGGCAGACCGCCATCCGCTCGACGATCTCCTGGGCCCTTTTGGGTCCCAATCCATCCAGAAGTTTCAGGATCCTTTCCCAGGCCAGGACGTCCTTGGGATTGTGGGCTGCCTTTAAGTACGACAGGAGGTCTTTAATATGGGCCCCTTCCACGAAGCGGCGGCCCCCGTATTTTTTAAAAGGGATGCCCTGCTTTTGAAGGGACACTTCCAGATTAAAGGAATGATGACCGGCCCGGAACAGGACGGCCATTTCCTGCCAGGGAATTCCCTGTCTATGAAATTCCTGAAGTTGCTGGGTGACATACTGGGACTGGGCCTCTTCGTAAGGCACTTCGAGACAACGGGGCGGTTCCCCCTGATTAAACCGGGTAAAGAGGCACTTGCTGTAGCGCTCTTTGGAATAACTGATGACCTTGTTGGCCAGATTCAGGATCGGCTGGGTGCTGCGGAAGTTTTCCTCTAATTTGATAAGACGGGTCCCGGGATATTGGTTTGGAAAGTCCAGGATATTTTTAAAGTGGGCGCCGCGAAACCCGTAAATGGATTGGGAATCATCCCCCACCACCATGACATTTCCCCGGGCCAGATGGCGGACCATTTCGGCTTGGAGCAGATTGGTATCCTGGTATTCATCCACCAAAACGTACTGATAATAAGAGGCCAACTTTTGGGCCACCTGGGTTTCCTGTCTGAAAAGTTGCAGGCAATGACTCAGAAGATCGTCATAATCCAATAAGCCGTGCTCTTTTTTGAAGGTTTCATACTCCCGATTCAGGTCTTTGATCTGGGACAGGGAAGGGCCTGTTTCGAAAACTGAAGAGGAAAGCCCTTCTTCGAAGCCCTGACCCCGGTTGACGATACGACTCAAAAGCTCCAAAAATTCCTTCTTGTCAGGCCGATCCTTATTCTTATCCCACCCCTTCTGTTTGATGATCTTGCCGACGATCTCTTCGCTGTCTTTCCGATCCAAAACCGTCAAAGGACTCTTGAGGCCGATGGCTGCCCCATGGATCCGCAGAAGTTTATAAGCCAAGGAATGAAAGGTACCGCCGGCCACTTCCTGACAGGACCGTCCCAGCATGATTTCCACCCGGCGGAGCATCTCCTGGGAGGCCTTCCGGGTAAAGGTCAACAAAAGGATCCTCTCCGGTGGGATTCCTTTTTCAACCAGCCAGGCCACCCGATAGACCAGGGTCCGGGTCTTTCCGCTTCCGGCCCCGGCAATGACCAGGGTCGGCCCGTCCGGGGAAAAGACCGCTTCCTGCTGGGTCTGGGTAAGATTGTTTTGGTAGTCTATTTTTCCCATTTACTTAAAGTCGCTTTTAATCCTTCCCAACTATTTTTTCTAAACTCCGAACTCCGGACTCCGAACTGTTGTTTTCATCATGCCCTCTCTTACTAAAAAAAGAGCGGACTGTAAACCCATAAATAAGGTCGGGGTCGGGCTTTTCTGTGGAAAAAATTTAAATTTGACATCATCCGGTCCAAATCTTATAGTTTAAGAAAATAACGTTACGGGTTTCGGGTTATAAATTAGGACGCAGATTTTCGCCGATACCCGCAGATTCAAGAAACAAGCTCAAAGCGGAAATCTGAACCTGCATCTTGCAACTTGAAACTTTTTTTCAAATTAAATCCTGGCAATCTGCATGATCGGCGAAAATCTGCCGATCCGAGTCGATCTGCGTCGAAAAAGGAAATTCCTATACCATCGAGTTATAATTAAGAGGAAGGGAGGTTATGGCCGGGGAAAGCATCTTAATAACAAAATTCCAGCAAGGGTACCGGACTATTTTTTATCAACAATGGCCGCCTCTTGTCGGCGGTATTTTATTGGGGCTCTTCAGCATCCTGATCGTAGCCTGGTCCAGACCCTGGGGTATTGTCGGAGGAATTCGTAATTGGGCTGACTGGCTCTTTTACGGTTTGGGTTTTTTTCCGGAACGCCCGGTGAACCCCTTCCTTTTTTCTTCCTCCATTATGGATTTTGGATTTTTGTTAGGGGCTTTCGGGGCAGCCCTTTCGGCCAAGGAGTTCGCTTTGCGCAAGACCCCAACCGTTGAAATCATTAAAGGTCTGGCTGGAGGAGTATTTATGGGAATCGGATCGGCTTTGGCCTTGGGCTGCAATGTCGGTGCCTTTTACTCCCCCTTGATCAACCTTTCCGCCAGTGGTTTCCCCATGCTCGTCGGACTGACCTTCGGCGCATTTCTCGGCTTAAAATATCTCTTGTGGGAATTGGAAAAATTTCCTCCCCCTTCCAACTTTACTCCCATGGCTTCATTGGGAGAAAAAACATTTGACTGGAAAACCGTTCAACCTTATTTAGGGGCCTTGGTTTTTATTGGTCTGATCCTATGGGCTTATTGGTTTGCCGGAAAGGCCTATACGGAATTCGGTGGCCTGCTGCTCTTCGGGGCCGCTTTTGGAATCATCCTGCAACGCTGCCGATTTTGTTATGTCCGGGCCTTTCGAGACCCTTTTATGACCGGTGAAGCCGCCATTGCCAAGGCCATGGCCATCAGTATTATCATCGGCGCCATAGGAGTAGCGGTTTTAAAGTGGACCGGCCTTCGTTCGGAAAGCCTCTATGTCATCCCGGCCTTCTGGTGGGGCTCTTTAGCGGGCGGTATTATTTTCGGAATCGGAATGGTCGTGGCCGGGGGTGTGGAAGCGGGACCTTGTGGCGGGTAGCTGAAGGCCAGCTTAAACTCTGGGCCGCCCTCTTAACCTTTGCCACCACCAACTCTTTGTTGAATGTCTTTCTCCGGACCACCGGATGGCGTCAAAAATTGGGTAAGGCGGTCTTTTTGCCGAATATCTTCGGCTGGGGTGGAAGCATCCTGTTCATTGCTTTTATCCTGCTGCTATGGTATCTTTTAGTCACCTGGAATGAAGAAAGTAATAAATTTACGATAGGACTATAAATAGTGGTGAAAGGTACAGGGTGCAAGGTGCACGGTTAAAGAAGAGAGAGGAATCATCCGCTCATCTTAAATCCCTTGGACCTTAAACCCTGGACCTTGGACCGAAAAACAAAAGGAGGAAATTATTATGGAAGAGTTTAAACCAGATCAAACCTTGGATGCCCGGGGACTGAGTTGCCCCATGCCGGTTTTAAAAACCAAAAAGGCTATAGAAACCCTGAAGTCCGGGCAAATCCTGGAGGTCTTGTCGACCGATCCGGGAACCAAAAACGACATGCCCGGCTGGGCCAATAGAACCGGAAACACCTATCTGGGGGAAAAAGAAGATCAGGGGTTTATTCGTTTTTATGTAAAGAAAAAATAAGGAGAATATCATGGCCGAAAAATTGGGGATTTTCGTTTCCTCCAATAAGAACCTCAGGCATGCGATCGAGATCACCAAGGCGGCCGAAGCAGCCGGTAAAGAAGTGGTCCTCTTTTTTACCCACAAGGGGGTCCTGCTCACTCAGGAACCGGAGTTTAAAGAATTGATCGGGCACGGCAGGAAATCGTTGTGTAATGTGAGTTATGAATCCAAGGGCCTGAAGGGGCAACCAGCCCAGGGGATAGCCGATAAGGATTTTGGGACCCAGGCCCGCCATGGGGAAATGATCGATGAAGTGGATCGTTATATCGTCTTGTAGCGGCAGGTCCAAGGTCATAGGTCCTATATTTTTGCCCTGGCAACTTGTAACTTGCATCTTGAAACTTTATTTTCGTGTTAAGCGCTCATGCCCGGGTCGGGCACTACGAAGAATGAAAATGTCTTTCGCCGACCCCCGATCCCTGACCCCCGATCCCTGAACGTTATTTTCGTACTAAAGGACAAAACCGATGAAAAAGGTGGCCTTTTTAATCAAAGATCAGGAAGAAGACTGGGAAGGGTTACGCTCCACCCTCGGGTTGGCCGTCGAGAACAACTCGGTGTATCTCTTTGTCCTGGATCAT
>JACRBX010000111.1 GCA_016219225.1 Deltaproteobacteria bacterium | reverse complement strand
GATTATTTATTCGACGTCTTGTTGGCATGGCTACTGGCAACCCTAAAACAGGGCACTCAAATCCCTTTGTACTTGCCCTCGACCGAGTCATTAATATCCTGATCCTTAATATATTTCCGGATCTTGGCCCTCTCAGTCAAAATGCCCCATTCTTTATCCACGTTCTTTTGAATCCATTCCACTTCATCATCATTTAAATACCTGAAGCGGTTTTGTAGCTTCAAATACTCCCTGACCGGATTACCTTTCGGTTCCAAAGTAATGTTGTATTGAAACCCGTCATAGACCTCATATAAAGGAAAGACCTTCGAGTCCACCGCCAATCTTCCCATCTTGACCATATATTCCGTGGGATATCCCCAGCCCACCGGACAGGGGGATAAGATATGGAGAAATTTGGAACCCTTTATCCGGGAGGCCTTTTCAACCTTGCTCTTGAGGTCATCGGGGAAGGCGGCACAAGCGGTTGCGGCATAGGGTATCCGATGGGCCGCCATGATTTCCAGAATATTCTTTTTGATGGAGGCCTCCAAGTTACCGGCGGCCGTTGTCGTGGTGGCCGCTCCCCAGGGAGTAGCCGAACTCCTCTGATTCCCTGTATTCATGTAGCCTTCATTATCATAGCAGACATAAAGGAAATCCTCATTCCGCTCCACGGCGCCGGAGAGGGATTGAAGGCCGATATCAAAAGTACCTCCGTCTCCAGCGATCACCAGGACATTGGTCTCCCCCTTCCCCTGCCTTTTCAAACCTAATCGCACCCCTGTTGCCATGGCCGCACTGGCGGCAAAAAGAGAATGGAGGCTGGACACTTTCAAAGAAGTGTTCGGATAGGCGCCTCCGATATTCGTCCAACAGCAGGCCGAGATCACGGCAACGGTGTTCCGGCCGAGGACCTGCAGGATGAAACGGACGGCCAAAGCAGCATTGCACCCCGGGCAGGCCTGGTGCCCGGGATAAACATAATCTTCTTGAGGAGTTGAAAAATTCATGGGCTGATCCTTTAATTTGAAAATAGGGTTCAAGCGGCCCAGAGAATATCCGCAGGCGGGGATTCATTTTCCAGGGTGAATCGGATCATATCCTCGATCAGGGAAGGCGTCACATCCATGCCCCCTAGCCCGGCAACAAATCCAAAGAGGGCCGGTCTTTTCTTCCGGTTATACAGGGCGGCCTTGATCTCAGCGGCGAAAATCCCCCCCTGGCCGGAGGAAAGGTTCCGATCGATCACAGCCACCTTTTCATAAGGGGCCAACAAGGCCGCGATCTCATCGGAGGGAAAGGGTCTGAACATTTTAATTTTGATCAATCCGATTCTCTGCCCACTTTTTCGCAGATCGTCCACGGTGTCGCGGGCCGTGCTCGTAATGGTCCCCGAAGTGACCAGGACCACCTCGGCCTCCTCGCAACGATAAGTTTCCAAAGGCCCGTATCGGCGGCCAAAGACCTGGTGAAATTCCTCATCGGCGGCCTTAAAAACCGCTTTGGCCTCTTCCATGGCCTTCTGCTGGTGATAGCGAAAATTGAAATAGGCATTGGGAACAGGGGAACAGGTCCCGCAGAAGGAATGGGGATCCTCCAGGTCCAACCTGTTTTCCGGTTGGCTGTCGGCCAGATACCGATCGACCAGTTCCTGATCGAGGATCTCCACGATGTCCGTCGTATGGGAGAGAGAAAAACCCTCCAACAGAATCATGCAGGGCAAAGAGACCCTTTCAGCTACTTTGTAGGCCTGGACAATGGTATCCATGACTTCCTGGTTGTCTTCACAATAGAGCTGTATCCAGCCCGTATCCCGCTGCGAGAGGCTGTCATTCTGGTCGCACCGGATAGACCAGGGGGCACCGACTGACCGGTTGACATTGGCCATGACAATGGGAAGTCTGGCCCCGGCCGCCCAGTGCAGACCTTCATGCATATAAAGAAGACCGTGGCTGCTGGTTGCGGTAAAGGTCCGCACACCGGTTGCTGTCGCCCCTATGCAGCAAGCCATGGCTGAATGTTCGGATTCCACTTTCACAAAGTCCGCATCCAACCTGCCGTCCGCACAGAACTTCGAAAGCTCTTCGACGATGGTCGTCTGGGGGGTAATCGGATAGGCCGCAATGACCTTTACCCGGGCCAGCATGGCCCCATAAGAAACGGCTTCATTCCCTGTTATCGACGCCTTCACAAATCCATCCTTTTCTCAATTTCCATTGATAAAACGCCCCGGGGACACTCTTCAACGCAAACCCCGCATCCCTTACAGTAGTTATAATCGATTTGGTAGTGTCCCCCCTCTTTGGAAAGGGCCAAATCCGGACAGAAGGTCAAACAGGTATTACATTCGGTACAGATCCCGCAATTAAAACATCGCCGGGCTTCTTCCCGGGCCATCTGTTCCGAATAGCCCCGGGTCACCTCTTTAAAATTGGACACCCTTTCCCGGACCGGAGAAATAAATTCCTGTACCTTCCTGCCCACTGGAAAATAGTAGGGGTTGATTTCCTGAAAACGCACAATCCCATCGTCAGGCAGGGCTTGGCTCTTTTTATAAGGCCCCAATTCCAGGTCCAGTCCAAAGGCAGCCCTCCGGCCGGCACCGACGGCCTGAACCACGGTACGGGGTTGATCCACACAATCGCCGCCGGCATAGACCCTTGGGATATTGGTTCTCCCCTCCTGATCGATCCGGAATAATCCGTTGCCCGTTTCGATCGCCTCTGTCAGAGAGGCGTTTTCTACCCCGGACCCCAGGGCCGTGATGACCGAATCCACTTCAATGAAAAAATTCAACCCTTCTGAAGGGATAGACTGCCTTCGGCCGTCGGCCTGCACCTCCCCCGGCCTCATACGCCTACATTCCAACTGGATAGCATTCCCCTTCTTCAAATGGGCCTTTACCGGACTGGCCAAAAAAATAAAATCGACGCCTTCCTGTTCGGCGGCTGCAATTTCCATCTCGACGGCCGGCATTTCTTCCCGGGTCCTGCGATAGATCAATTGAACCTTGGCCCCCAGGCGGCGGGCCGATCGGGCACAATCAATGGCCGTATTGCCCCCGCCGATGACCGCCACCTTTTGTCCAATCCGGAAGGAATCCCCCTGATTTAACCGGCTTAAAAAACGGAGTCCTGAAAGGACCTCCTGGGCCTCTTCACCCGGTATGCCGAGGGTTTTTTCAATCGGGCCACCAATCCCGATAAAAACCGCATCAAAATTTTCTTTAACGGCCTTAAAGGATAAATCCCTTCCCAGACCGGTATTCGTTTTTATTTCAACCCCCCAGTCCAGGATAAATTGAATATCCCGGTCCAGAACCTCCTTAGGCAGTCGATATTCGGGGATTCCGTAACGAAGGATTCCCCCGATCAGCGGTAATCTTTCATAGATGGTAACCTCATACCCCATTCTGGCCAGGTGATAGGCACAGGACAATCCCGATGGTCCGGAACCGACGACAGCCACCTTTTTGCCCTGGGAAGGGGTCGTCGACATCCTCAACCGGGTTTTCGCGCCGTAATCGGCTAAGAATCGTTCGATGGTATGGATCGAAACCGCTTCATCATACTCTTTTCGATTGCAATTTTGTTCGCAGGGATGAAAGCAAACCCTTCCACAAACAGAAGGCAACGGGCT
>JACRBX010000110.1 GCA_016219225.1 Deltaproteobacteria bacterium | reverse complement strand
CTCCTCTTACACTACTTCCTGGCCGGCCTCTTTATGTATCTCTTTTTGCGGGCCCAGCTTCTAACCCGGACAGGTTCTCTGCTCGGGGCCATTTATTTTATGTTTTCCGGATTCCTGATCGCCCACATCAACCATCTCGGGATCGTCGAAGGGGCCGTATGGCTCCCCTTATTTCTCCTGTTTTTTCAAAAAGCACTCCTTACCGGACGCTTCGCTTACCTTTGCTGGACCGGAATTACACTGGCCTTGATTTTCTTCACCGGTCATCCGCAGGTAACCTTTATGGTTTCTATTATGGGGGGGGCCTATGCCCTGTTCCATTTCCTTTTGGTGGAGACGGAACATCGAAAAGCCTGGAAAAAGGTGGCAGGAATCTCCCTTGGGATTGCAGGTCTGGCCGCTGGACTCACCGCCATCCAATGGGTCCCCACCTATGAACTGGCTCATTTCATAGGCCGAACCAAAGTGTCCTTAAACTATCTTACAGAATATTCCTTGCCACCTTCGACACAACTGCTGAGTCTCTTTAACCCTGGTTGGGGAATCGTCAAAGGGACTGATGAATTTTACGGGTATATGGGGATCCTGCCGATTTTTATGTTCATCCTTTCCGCCCACCTGCGGCCTTGGAGGAAAATCCTTTTTTACCAATTGCTGGCCCTCGGGTCCATCTTATTGGTCATCGCCAATGGCCTGCCTCCTTTTTTGTGTCGGATTTATGCCAATATCCCGGGCTTTAATGTTTTCAGGATCTCTTCCCGTTTTCTTTTACTTTTTAATTTTAGCCTGGCAGTATTGGTGGGCTTTGTCCTGGATTGGATCAGGGAGAAAAACAAGTCTCCGGCCAAGGTTAAAATACATCCGTTTTTCTGGTTGCTTTGGATGGGACTGGTCGCAGGCCTGGTTTTATTTAATAGTGGATCGGTGCATTGGACTATCCTTTCTGGAAGTTTAAAGTCAGTCCTGGGAAGCCGGCCCTTTATCCTGACCCTGATTGCAATGGCGGTCCTGGCCCTGGTCGGGGCAACCCTTAAACAATGGCTGAAGCCCTCCATATTTCTGTTGCTCATTTTTATTCTGGCCCTAACCGAACTTTTCTATTCCAACCGACACCTCGGCTGGAAGCAAGGCTTTCCGGAGAAATATTACCAGCCTAACGAGAGGGTTCTTTTTTTACAAAAAATGAACTCCCCGGATTATCGATTAAGAAATGAGGGAGGGCTTTATTGCCGGGGATTTATCGATGAGGCCAGTATGGGCAACCGCTTTCGTATCTACACCACGGATATCGGGAGCTCCCTAAATCTCCTTGGGATAAATGCAGAAAACCGTCCATCCCTGCGCCTGGTAGTTGATGAAAGTGAGTCCAACCCCCAATTATTGGATTTGTTGAATATTAGATTCATAGCCACCACAACCGATTTGACCCTGGGTCCGAATGGGAAATATGCCGGCTTTATCCTGGGGCCGGGGAAAGACAAGGTCATTTCTTTAGACGGTCTTTATGATCATCCGGTTACCCGCATCAGCCTGATTTCTCTTATGACTTTCGGGTTGGAAATACCCCAGGGTGAGACCGTGGCGGAATTGACTGTTATGGATCAATACGGAAAACAAATAACCTTTCCCATCAGGGCGGGAATGGAAACCTCGGAATGGTCCTGGGAAAAAAAAGAAAACCGAACCAGGAGACGGCATGGTCAGGCAACCATAGAGAGTTCCTGGGGCATTCCTCAGGAAGGATACCAGGGGCACAGTTATCGCAGTTCTTTCAAATTTAATTCCCCGATTATCCCGAAGACCATCATTATTTCCCGAGTCAACCATCGGGGTAATTTTGAAGTTAGAAATATATTTCTGGACGGGACCGACCTTTTTTCCCTGGGGAAGCGGTTTACCAAAGTTTTTGGACAGGTTTATGAGAACCGCTTTACATTACCCAAGGCTTTTTTAGTCCGGAAAGGTCTTCCGGCCCATAAAGACCGGATACTATATGATTTAATGGCCCTTGATCCCCTGGATGAGGTCATTGTCGGTCCCGGTGCCCCCCTATTCCAGCCGCCTCTTGAGCGCTCATCGAAAATAGATTTTAACCGTGTTCAGGTGACCTCTTACGGTGCCAACCGGATCACCTTAAACGTCTTATCCCAAACCAGGGCCTATCTGGTTTTAAGTGAGGTCTATTATCCTGGCTGGAAGGCCTATGTCGACGGCCGTGAAAAAACCATTTTTCCGGCTGATTATGCCTTCAGGGGTATCCCCATCGATCCCGGAGAACATAAAGTGGCATTCAGGTATCAACCCATCTCCATAAAGATAGGGGGGATCATCTCCCTGCTGACCCTATCGTTTATATTCCTGGTATCGGTTGGCTGGCGTCGAAAAAAAGACAAAAATTAGGACGCAGATTTTCGCCGATACCCGCAGATATTATTCTATTCTTGTTATCCTGGCAATCTGCGTTCATTGGCGTCCAAAATGCAATTTCCTTTCCTAATTAAATTAAAATAAATACTTGACACCCAATCCCAAGACCCAGGAATCCAGGATAAAGGTCCCCTGGTCCTGGCTGATCGGATCCAGACCGTCATTAAAGGCCAGGGTGTACTTAAATTTGACCTGGGCCCAGTGATAGCGCCAGTCCAGATTCAGGGCTAAATTTTTTAACAGGAAATAATCGACCCCAAAGCCGAACAACATCCCAATAGTGTGGTCATCAACGGCAAAGATACGCCGATAGTTATTGTTCGGATAGTCTTCGGGTCTGTTCCCCTGGCTTGTCCAGGTGGTATAGGTTTCCGGGTTTGGGAATCCGAAATAGTACCAGTCGTTTCTTTTCCAGGAGGTCTTGGTATAACTGAGCCCTCCCGATACATAGGGGACCACCGATTTATGGAAATGGGGCCAGCGGAACTGTGCGGTCAGCATGATGGGTTGCCACTCTAACGCCCCATCGACCCAACGTCTATCAAACTCGGCGACATCATCAAACGCCCTGTTCAGGGTGATGGCCTTGAATTGATCATAGCCCAATTCAATGGCCCAATAACTGGAAAAATGGTACTGAAGAAAGGGCTTATAGGGGGCTAAGTCCTGTTCCTCATCCAACAATTTTATATTTCTAAAAATGTCCCCCTGGTTCTGTTGCATCCGGAAATAGGTCGAACGGAGGCCTATGGCGATCCCCAAAGGTTTTTCTTCGGCTTTAGGGGGCTCGCCTGGTGATGGTTTCACTGGAGGGGTTTCTCCCTGGCTGAAAGAAGGCCAAATAAGCATGAATAATCCAAGTATTACATTAAGAATCCCGAGTCTTTTCATAATATTTCTCCTGACCGATGGAAATTTGGATTGTACTATAGTAGTTTTTGGGCAATCAATTCAACTAAAAAATTTGAATTCGATTTGGATCGGATGTTTTACTGGACCCCAGGAGGGAACCACCAATCATAAAAATTTTTTCACCGCCCCCTGACCTCAGCCCCCTGATCCCTGAAGGTTATTTTTAAACTAAACCTTGACAATTATCAGACCAGAATTTAGTATCCTTAAACATATATGGTGAGGTAAAAGATATATGCCCTTAGCCGACTATCTGAAAAGAACCTATCTCTATTATTTTAATGCCGATAAAGTACTTAACAGCTATAAAACCCGTAATGGCGAGTGCAAACAATGCGGAAAATGTTGTGAATTTTTTGGGATAAAATGTCCTTTGTTGAACAAACAGAACAGGTGTGCCATTTACAGATTCAGACCCATCCTGTTATGTAAAATCCCGCCATTGAATCTATTCCCTGCCGAAATCGAAAAGCATAAGGCCTTAAATTGCGGCTACCACTGGGATGGGAAGGATGTGCCATAAAATCCCATAACCCTTAGGGCAGGGCTGTTATTTCAATCCGGTCCACCAGAAGATCTTCCTTTTCCAAAAACAGGACCCGGGATTCGATTTCCAAGCGAAAAGGTACCTTAAAATCCACCACAACGGGCGTATAGGCATCGGCCTTGAGATCCTGAACCTTAAGCTTACGGCTTCCCAATATGCGTCTCCCTGCATCGGTGCACAAATCGAGCACGGCTATCTCCGAATCCCCGGGGATACCCGGCAGGGATTTTAATCTTAAAAAGAATCTGGCCTGGTAGGAACCGGGTTCAAAAGTCCTGAAAGGACCGTAACAAAGAAAATTGGAAGGTTTGAAGACCGCCTTCCCGAATAGGGCTTCCCGTCCCGAGGCCAGGGGATCTGACACGATTACTCCGGTAGGACGAAACAATTCCTCGGCCTCTATAAGGCCCGGCCCTTTTTTTTGATCGGCGAAACCGATTACAGCCAGGTTGTAATAGAGCGGGGCTTCCCCGGAAAAGTAAATCCGAAAGCCGATCCTGCTGCTCTCCGGGATCTCAAATTCCAGAGGGATATCCATCCAGGTCTGGAAGGGCTGCATATCTCTCCCAAACAAGCTCTTCTGGGCAATAATTTTGGTCCCCTGTTCAATAATTTCTATTCGGCCTATCTCCTTTTGGGGATCCACAGATCCGGCCTTGATCCGGAACCTGGCCCGGAATTTCCCGGACGGATAAAACCGGTTTGGCCCTAAAATTAAATATCCGGGGAGGTCCTGCCCGGGTATGGCCGAAACGACATTTCCCCCACGCATTCCGGGTCGAAGCACAGGCTTACCTTGAGTTAACGACTCTTCTTCAAATAAAAAATTGTAACCCGAAGCGAACGGATCAAATTGGTATCGGCCTGTTTTCCGGGTCAGGTTGTTGCTGTAGACGATCGATTGAACCGGTGAGGTAATAGCCGAACTATTGAAATATCCATCGGCCTTTTCAGCCAATTTAAAAAGATAAACGTCTTCGTCGTGGTCAATGAGTTTCAGCCAGGGGGAAGCCGCCAGACGCTTTAAGGCCAGTCTCCTCGGAAAAGGGCTTACCTTTTCAGAATAAAGATAGGGATTGTCATGGAAAGTGAGGAGTCCCACTTTAAGCCTTTGCATTTCCCGGACCCGGGGCAGGGTCAATTCGCCATGATTCAGAGGGTAAAGGGGCCAAAAAACCTGATTGATATAATCCCGGGCCACTACCGGCGCATAACCGTTTATCATCGGTCTTTGGGTTCGGGTAACAGTATATTCATAAACCGAGGACTGATGGGAATCGCCGGGCCAGATGGGGAGTTCCAGGACCACCCGGCCTTTGGGCAAGTGCCTCTTAATCTCTTCGTATAGGCGATTGTCTCCTTTCATCAAAGAGAGTCCCAGCGAGTGACCGGTATGATATTCCACTGATACCAGAAGAATAATCAACAGGGTAATCCCTATTCTCCAACGGCCCCAACCCCTTGAGGCCAACCAGGCCCGTAAGCCGGTCATGGCCGAGGCGGCCAACAAGCCCAAAAAAATAAAACCGATCATCACGAACCGGGCTGGTACCCGGGGGTAGTTGAAGAAAGGGAGGTATTCATAAAAAAATTGATAAAGGGGGAAATAAGGCATGGTGGGACCGAGGGTCAGGATAAGGGCCAAAAAGGCCAGAAGTCCGGCCAACGCTATAAACCCTGGGTTTTTAGGCCTGCTTTTGAAGAGAGGAATGAGCCCGCAAACCGCCAACAAAAGTAAAACTCGACCTAAAAAAATATATTTTTCATTATACGGAAAGGGGAGGGAAAAAAAGTTGCCGATTTTTGGGGAAAAGAGGAGCACTTCGCGGATCGTCCGCCCCTTGCCTGCTATGGAAGGCAAAAAAACGGTGGCCCTCATATGAATCAAATAGGCCGCTGCCAGAGCCAGGCCCACTCCGACCCCAACGATAACCGGAACAATTCCGGAGCGGTCAAAAAGAAAAAGCGGCTTTCTTCGTTTAATCCATTGGGCTGTCAGAAAAGATGCGAACAGGCCTAAACAGAATAGAGGCAGGATCATACCCAGCCGGGTGATATCCACTTGGAATTTTAAGACATAAAGCCATAGAGGCAGAAAAAGAAAGAAAGCCTTTCCGACCCGATGACGGGCCTCGGCAAAGGGAAGGCCAGTCCATCTTGAAACCAGAGCCGACAGATAAAACCAGAGTAAAAGGGCCGCGATGCCCCCTAAGATCAAGAGTTGTATCCAGTTAAAATGCCAGAGGGGAAAACCGGACTTTTTCACGAACTGCATCCAGAGAAAAGATGCAATCGATAGACCGCCGGTTAAAGCCCCCAACAACCCGGGCCAGAGGGGTTTGACTTCCTCTTCCTGTTTTTGAGCTGAAGAAACGGTCTGAAAAAGCAGAATACGATTCGGCAGATATACCCCGATGGTCAGGGCGGCCAGGAAACTGGCGTGGGGTTCCATCAAGGAGAGCAGAACCAGACAGAACCCGGCTGCCCCTCCATAGACCCAACGGCCTGTTTTTAATGTTTTTTCCATGAAATAGAGACACAGGGGCAGCAAAAAGATCACATATCCGAAGAGTTGGCCGCCGGCAATATGACTGACCCGATAAGGGACCACGGCAAAAACCAACCCGGCCAACAGGGAGGCCCAAGAGTCCCTGGTCCAGGTCCAGGCCAGCAGGAACATGGCCAGGCCACTAAATAGAAAGGACAAGAGGATTAAGCCGTTATAAGCCCCTACAGGTCCCAGGGGCAGCAAAAGAATATAAAGGAGGGAAAAGGGGAAATTGGCATAGACGGCACTCATGGGACCGGCCGGCCCATTGAATTCATAAGGATTGGTAAAAAGATGCGAAAGCCCCCAAAGATTATCCGATAAAAGCCAGAACCAGTAGTAGGTTTGGAGATGATCCCCCGGCATGAGAGGAACCCGGGCAAACTCCGGTGCCGGGAAAAGCATAAAAGGGATAGCCGAAAAAAAATTGTTGACCATGGGCCAGGTAAATAAAATACCGGCCATCAGGCACAGGGCCAGGCACAGGGCTATGGAACATATAGGGGGATTTTTCCCGAGATCACGATCTCCTTGATTTTGAACCTTGTCCATCTTCAGGTTGATTCCAGCCTCATTCTTACGACCCTGGCCGGATTGCCGGTGGCCACGGCAAAGGGGGGCAGGTCTTTGGCGACTACCGAGCCGGCCCCGACGATAACGTCGTTCCCTAAACTGACCCCATCCAGGATCACGGCATTGGCCCCAATCCAGGAATTCCTCCCGATCCGAATCCCGCCCTTGCAATCAATCCCCTGTTGCCCTATGGGGATATCCGTGCGCTCAAAGTGATAATTGCCGCCGGCGGCCAGATATACCTTTGGTCCTATAACCACCTGATCTTCTATATATACCGGACTCGTATCCACGGCATTAAGGATACAATGGGCCCCAATACCGACATGGTCCCCGATTACAATATCCGAATTTTTACACCCGAGAATAGTTTGCCGCCCGAACATGCATGATTTTCCGATAAAAATCCCCTGGTTGCCGTCACCTTTGGCATCCAAAACACAACCGTCGTCAAAGATACATAGATCTTGAATGCGGATCTTTTGCGGGTAGCGGAGGACCATGTCCCGTCCCCAGACAATCCCCTTTCCGCATTGAGAAATCATCCTGGGATACAAAGTCTTCCTGATCCAAAGGCCCAGGGCCCCGGGGATACCTGCCGTAAAATTGATAAACAGTTCATACTTAAGAAGGTCCCAGAGGGATGTCCCGCCCACCACATATTCCTGGTATAAGGCAGCAGCCCCTTTTTCGGCATAAGCCTCTTGAACTTTTTTATATTTCTTCCCGGTCTCTGGCATGGATCCCAACTGAGTACTACAACGACAGTTAAAAGAGCGCATTAGTAAAAAAATTCGCTGGAGTATTCGCTTGTCCCTTTTTTTTTTTTTTGATAAAGGTATTATGAAATCAAAGAGATGTCAAGCTGAGAAGTCGAACGGACTAAACCCTCGTTCCCCATAGGGCGCCACGAAGCATGAAAATACGAATGTCGAATTTCAAATAATGGTATCAGTTTGGCTTTTTGAAAAACAATTTTCACCGCAGAGACGCCAAGAACGCAAAGGGGAAATAATTTTTTGTTCAATCCCGCCTCTCACGGGATTGAACAAAGATGTTTCTCTCTGCGTTCTTCGCGCCTTTGCGGTGAAAAAAACTCTCTTTTCAAACAACTAAAGTGTTACGAATAATGAATACTGAATGTCAAGGGAACGGAAAAAAACTTCATAATTCGAAATTCGATGTTCGATATTCGATATTCGGTTTTTCATATTTTCGCACTCAATTTTATTTCATAAGCATCCTTGCCTTCGGTCTGATGGTTCGTCTTTGGCCGATCCAAATCCTCCCCTTTAATTCCGATCAGGCCATCGTGGGCTTAATGACCAGGCATATCCTTCAGGGAGAATTCCCCTGGCTCTATTATGGGGATTCCTATGGAGGGATTCTGGAGCCTGTCTTAGCCGCCTCGGCCGGCCTGCTCCTTGGGGTAAGCCGATGGAGTCTCAATGGGGTTCCTTTTCTTTTCTGTATCTTTTTTATCATTTCTATCTATTACCTTGGACGGGAACTTTATGGACGGGAGATCGGCCTGGTCAGTATGCTCCTGGCGGCCATCCCCCCTTTTGCCATCCATATTGAAACCAGTCTGGCCATCGGCGGTTATATTGAAGGCCTTTGTTTGGGCAACCTGATCCTTTTGGTTACTTATCGTTTAACGGCCCCCAATGTCCGGCCGTCCCTTCCCTTGGCCCGGCTTTTCAGCCTGGGAGTCCTCTGGGGTATTGCCTGGTGGACCTACCCCATCAGTCTTGTCTATCTGATCACCAGCTTTTGTTTTCTCACCTTTCAAAAAAGGGCCTTTGTTCTCAAGGGCCGGGCCTTCTTGGCCGTTGCCGGGTTTTTCCTCGGCTCCCTGCCCTTCTGGATATGGAATCTGAAATATTCTCTCTCTTTTTTCACCTTTGTCCAATCCGAGGGGAAAGGCAGTCTTTGGGCAAACACCCTGGTCTTGTTCAATCAACTCCCTAAATTGTTTGGATTTATTCCTGCCCTTCCGGCCACCTGGCCGGCTTATTTCTTTGCCTTCCTTTTCCTGGCCAGTCTGGTTTTCCTTTTGGTCAGTCATCGGTGGCAAAAGATCCGGTTCCCTGCCGGCCGGGGCCGGGTTTTGCTTCTGTTCTATTTTGTTTTTTTTGTTTTGCTTTACAGCATCTCGGGATTTGGCGAAAGAACGGTTGCCCTGCGTTATCTGGTGCCTTTTTATTCTCTTTTCCCGATCACCCTCGGTCTTTTTTTCTATTGGTTAAAAACCAAAAATCGCTTCCTGGGCATTTCCTTGATGGTTTCTTTTCTGCTTTTTTTCAGTTTTGAAAATTTGTCCTCCTTTACCAAGCTAAGTGAAGGGGCCATTAAAAACCGAAAGCAGGCAGAGGTTGAAACCGCCCTTTTCCAATATTTAAAAGAGAAAAAAATCCGTACGGTCTATACCCCGGAATATTGGAGCGCGGCCCGGTTGACCTTTGAAGCCCAAGAGGCCTTCATTTTTTCATTACCCTTTAACGATCGCTATCCCCTTTACACCTTATTGGCCGACGCCTCGTCCGGACCGGCCTTTGTCCTGGAAGGAGAATATCTCAAGAGTTTTGAGGAAATGTTCCGGGTTACGGGTGGTACCTATAAAAAAGAAATCATTGCCAGGTATCCTGGGATAAAAGGTTATTCCGTCTATTACGACTTTAAACCGCCGGCAACCCCATCGCAGGAGATCCTTCCGGATGGCTGGAAAGGAGAGAGTTCTTTTAACCCTGGGACAGTCCAATCAGCCTTTGACCGCAACATCTCAACCAGTTGGGCTCCATCAGTGCCTCAGAAAAAAGGGACCTATTATCAACTTGATCTGGGCAGGACGTATCCGCTCAATCGCATTGTCCTTCTGACTGGCAAGGGAAAGGAGCGGGATTTCCCCAAAAATTACCGGGTCGAGGTCTCCAGGGATCTTAAGGCCTTTCAGGAGGTGGCTTTTATCCGAAACCAGTGGGCCTATCTCTTTTGGTCTCTGGACCGTCCTTTCTGGAAATTACGGGATGGCCGGATCGAAATTCGTTTCGAACCAAAAGAGGCCCGATATGTTAAAATAACTTTGATGGGAGAGAAGCCCGATAACTGGGCCATGGGGGAAATCTTTATATATCAGAAGGTGGACCGGCCTTCCCCGGAGAGTCCTCCTCCGGAAGAGCTTTTATCTTTTCTGTCCAAAGAAAAAATCGGGCGGATCTATACGGATATCGGCCTTTCGGCCCGTATCACCAAGGAGACCCAAGGGAAAATCAAATCCCTTCAGGATGATTATCTCATGACCAATACCCGTGATTATGCAATCAATGGATTTCAGGATACCTATCCTTTTTTCAATGATCTGAAAAAAAGGATCGATTTTTCAAAAGCCCCGGCTTTTGTGGTAGGCCGGGAAAATAATGAGGCCTTCATCCAGGCTGTTCAAAAAATGAAAGGCATCACCTTCCAGGTCAAAGTCCTTAAGGATTACTTTATCTATCACCATTTCAAGGCCCCGGAGGTCTCGATTCTATCCGGGGCAAAAGGATCTCCTGTCTCCCTGTATTGGACCGGCACCCATTTATTACAGGTGGACCCACTTCCGGGAGCCCGGGATGAAGAATAACCCATCCGCGCCCCATTCCCCCTGGCGTACCCATTTACTGGTCTGCTTATTCCTCTTGTTATTGGCCCCTGTCCATCTCATGCCCAATTTCTCCCGGATCTCCACCCATCTGCCGGGGGATGTGATGGATACGGCCGAATACCCGCTTAATGAATGGTGGACGGCCCATGCCCTGAGGGATCTCAGGATCAACCCCTTTAACAATACCTATATGTTCCACCCCCTGGGATTGAACCTGATCCAGCACACCTATACCTTTCTGGACGGCCTCTTTTTTACCCTCCTGCGCCCTTTTCTCTCCCTGATCGTTTTCCATAATCTCCTGATCTGGTTGACCTTCTTTGCCAATGCCCTGGCAGCCTATCTGCTGATTTATTATGTAACCCAAACCCCCTGGCCGGCTTTTATCGGCGCTCTGGCCTTCGGTCACTGCCCCACCCTGCTCAGCTATTATAAAACGGCCGCTCTTTTAGAGGTTTACAACCTGGTATTTTTCATATTTTTTTCTTATGTTCTGGTCCGGAAACGCCGACTCATCTGGGCCCTCACCGCCGGCCTCTTCTGGGGACTAACCCTTTACAACTACCCCTATTATTTTGTTTTTGGCGGGTTGTGGCTCGTCTTGCTCATAGGCTATCAGCTCTGCCCCTGGGAAATAAAGATCAAGACAGCCCCTGAATTGCGGATGTCTTTATGGGCAGATAGGCTGATCTGGGGTTCTCTGATCGGGTTGATATTGTTTTCTGTTTTTGCGCCCCGTCAGGTATGGGAATTTCTGGCCGGGCGGCACTTGATAAACTGGACCACCCTTTCCGGTTTCGGTCTTATTTTATGGATGATCTGGTGGCTCTTTAAATTTCAGGCTTTAAGAAAAATCTCTTCTCCTTCGTCCTCCCCCTTGGCCCTGATCCTGACTGATTTCCCTGTTCGCTGGAATCCACCCCCTTCACGGGAGGTAAGTTTGTTGCTGGGTCTCACCGGAGTAGCCTTAGGCGTGGCCGCTTTGGTTGGTTTCCCTTATTTCCAGGCCTATTTTCAAGATGCGGCTACCCGGCAAGCGGTGAGCAGTAATACCATTGATTTTGTCCTCTACAGTGTGGATCTGGCCGGTTTTTTCGCCCCCTTTAATGCCTGGCTGGCAGGCCTCTACAAAATCATGGCCCCGGATTGGACCAGCGGAAGACCAATAGTGGGGACTCCAGCCTTCCTGGGCTACGGTTTTATGGTCATCCTTTTATGGGGGGCCGGAAAATTTTTCAAGAGGCCGGAGCTGCGTCTCTGGCTCATGGCCTTTGGGGCTTTTCTGATCATCAGTCTTGGGCCTTATCTGAAAATTCATGGCCTGATTTTTGAATCCCTCCCCCTGCCTGCTTACTTTATCCGCTTTCTGCCGGTTATGGAAAGTGCCCGGACCCTTTCCCGCTACCTGGTTCCTGTGATGCTCTTTTTATGCCTGCTGGTAGCTTTTATCGTAAAACCATTTTTTTTGAAACTGTCTCCCCGGCGCAGGAAAATTTTCATAACCGGTCTGTTTTTGGTAGTCGGTTTCGAGTTCGGGTTTTTCCCCAACCCTTTACCTTTACGGTTTTCGGACTACCGGGTCCCGGAGGTTTATCAGGTCCTGGCCCAAAAGGCCCAGGGGCGCAGCGGTGTCCTTCTGGATCTACCCCTGTTTACCCATAGCGGTTCCAGATCGGCCGGACATGGCGAGACCAGAAGGTTTTATTACCAGACGGTTCATCAGCAAAAAATGATCGGAGGGGTATCGTCCAAACTGGATGAAAAGGTCTTCCTCTATTTTCAAAACCAACCGGCCGTTTCCAGACTGTGGTCTCTTCAGCCGGTTGAAAAAAATGAACTGGCCGCCCTGGTCCAGGCCTTTGGGATCGACTGGATCGTTTTAGACAAGCGCTATTATCCCCCGGAAACGTTCAAGGCCTATCGCTCCGTTCTAATTTCGGTTCCCAATTGGAAAACTTTTTATGAGGACCGGAGATATTTGGGTGTCGCCATTGATCAGCAGTGATGGACTCGTACGGAGACGTCATTCGCGCGCAGGCGGGAATCCAGACTATGCCTAACTAATCAATCCCGCCAAGGGCGGGACCCGTTTTCACGGGAATGACGAAAATGGGTGCTTCCGGATTTTTTACGAATTTATAGTGATTGGGGTTTAAAATAACCTCAACTCATGTATAGACCACCAATAAACCGGATCTTGCCCTTCCTGAACCAATTTGAGATATCTGAGATAAACGGGAGAAAAGCAGTAATCTGTTCTTTCGTCATTCTTTTTTAATATTAAAAGGGTTTCCCCTGTCCAATAGAGTCCGGAGTCTGCGGTCGTCTTTAATTCCTTCCAGGAATGGCCATCCAGGGAATAATACAGCCTGAGTGAACGGGGGTAATCATTGATGGATTTCCCTGACAAAAGGGTACACCCTTTAACCAACCGGACCCTTTTTAAATCGATTTGATAATAAATGCCTGGCTCCTGGTGTTTCCCGCTGGTCCATCGGGTAGCCGGATTCCCGTCGATGGCCTTTGTGGCTTCATGGGGATTGGCGTTGGAAGAAACTTCCCAACTGCCCGGGAAAGGTGGCCCCTGACTCTCAGACCTGGAGAAATCATAAAAGACCATAAATGGCCCCAAGTCTTTTTGTCGATAGAAGGTGTTTGATTCCTGCAATACTTTTTCTAACCGATTGTTATCCTTTGTTTGAACAATTAAGGCCACTTTGTTATTAAGACTGGCGCTTGTAAAACTATCGGCTGGAGGCGTATTTTCCCCGTTATCTCCAAGAAAAAGATTCGAAATCAAGGCCCCTATCTTCCCCTGGCTCCTGGCCCGTATAACGGCTGAAAGCCAATGGTCGGTGTAAACAAACGCGATCTTTTGGGCTTTTAAGAACGCCAGCAGTTGGTCGATTTCCTGATTCCCCGGGGGTTCTGTTCTTCTCTTTCCTTTTTCATAATCCGGGCTGAACAAAAACAATTCATTAATGGACCAGGGATTGGCATCATTGTCCTGTAATAAACTGATTTTCACAAATCGACACTGTTGAGGTGAGAAGACCGTTTCCACCCGTCCATGGCGGACCCTGGTCATGGGGGTTGAGCCGGACCAGAATATCGGTCCCCTGTATTCAGGGACACGGGCTGCCAATTGCCAATTTTTTCCTTCCAAAGAAAGGGCCACCTCATAACCGGCAGGAACCTGGCGATAGTTGCCCGGGATACAGGTTATTTTTCCTACAGTTTCCACCCGTCCAAGATCCAACAGAAAAAAGGTCCCTTGTCTTTGATGAGTTCCGGTCCCCCATCCGGTTGAGACATAACCATCAAAGGCCAGGTTGGCCTCTGCCGGATAGTAGTCTGAGGTTCCCCTCCAAAGATTGCGCTCGATCATCCGGTATTCTTCCTTGGGGGGTGTAAAACCGGTATAAATCAGATGGCCGTCCGGGGCATCGACCTTCCGGTATGTGCCGCCGATGGCCTTCATATTTTCTTCAAAACCCTGGCCTTCTCCTTCGAAAAGATAGGCCGGATTGGGGGATGCATCAACCAGGTCGGCATACTTCAGACAACTTTCCTGATAGGGATGGGCGGAGATAAGGGCCTCTTTACTTTTAAATGTTAATTGGTACCCATCGGTGGCACAATAAAAACGCCGGTACCCTTTTTTCGTCAAGAAGTCTATCAGGCGGTCTCTGACCTTTTCCTTTTCCTGAAAGTTCGAAAATTCTTTTGGGTTAAGGAAAGGCCAGCCGTCATGTCTCAAATTTCCGGTTAAATTAGAAAAAAGGACTAATCCCAGAAGACCGTAAGACAAACGGGCAGATATTTTTTTTAAGTCCAATAACAGAATGGAAAGGAAGATAGGCAAACAGGCATAAAGCGGTAGGAGATATTTTTGATCATTATCGCTAAGGCGAATGCCATAATTGGTAAAGAGATGGAGGACGATATTGAAAAGAAAAATGAAAAGGAGGAGTTCGCCACCTTTTGTTTCGGGAAGGGAGAGCATGACAATCGTCTTGATGGACTGCCGGAACCTGTAACCATAATAAAGGACTGCGGCCATAAAAATGGGGCCTACGATCAGATAACCGGCAAGGTCAAGTCTGTCCTGGCTTAAAGGAGGCAGAAACCCCAGCAGGATAGGAAAGGCATTGATAAAAAAATCCTTCAGATAGGGAATGATATTGGAGGCTGGGCCGGGGTTGGCTATGCCGGTTATCGGAAATTGATGGAAAAGATTATATACCCAGAGGGGCAGACTTCCGATCAGGAAAAAAAAGATCAAAAATAAAAAATCTTTACGGAAAAGTAACTTTTTATCCTTCAAAAAAAGGAAAAGCCCCACGGGCAGGATATAGACTATCGACAGGTAATTGGTCCACCAGACCAGGCCGGACAATAACCCCAATAAGACAAAGAGAAGCCTCCTGGTCATTGGAACGACCACTCGATAAATTAAACTATGGGCAATCAATAAAAGGAAGTTCCCAAACATCAAGACCAGGGGGTAGTGGGGCCTGGCCTCATGGCTCCATCGCAGCAAGAACAATGGGGGAATCGATAACAGGGCTATGCTTATCAGAGCTGTTTCCTGATCGAAGAATGTTTTGGACACATGATATACAAGAATCAAAAAGATAAGGGAAAGGATGACCGGCAGGAGTTCCAGGGCCAAAGGAGACGGACCCACCAATAGAGAAAGAGAACCCGCCAGGAAGGCCTCCAGAGATCCCATAAAGTTTTGGCCGTAAAAAAATACGGGGAAATCCCCAGCCATTACCCGGAGGCCCATGATGCCCACAATGGTTTCGTCCAACCAGAGATCAGGGGTAAAAAGGGTCAACCCCCGGGAAAGGACCGAAACCCCGATGATAAAGAAAAACAATTTTTTTTCGCTTTTCCCCATGAAAGACTATCCAAGATATTTGAAATTTCTCTATGAGGAGGCAGCCCGAAGTGAGGTCATCTGCAGGAATAATTGAAGCAGTTAGAAACAACTTTATTCACAATTTCGTTCATTTGTTCCAGGGTTACCATCGGTTTTATTTAACCATTTATTCATTCCACTTGTCAACTTTTTAAGCTCGACTAATCAAATCCTTTTTGCTATGGTTCCTGCGAGAAGTTCCTGGTTCAACTTTGATGAAGTCGTAAAAAGTCCGTAAGCACGCATTTTCGTCATTCCCGTGAAAACGGGAATCCAGTGTTAAAATTAATTAAAATTCCCATACTATTTAATTAGTTAGGCATGGCCTGGATTCCCGCCTGCGCGGGAATGACGAGTTTTTATGAGACCATCAAATTTTAGGGACCTCGCCAAATCAAATTGGAAGACCACCCGATGCTTATTCAACCCTCATGGAAATTTTCTAAAAGGTCCCTTGGAAGAAGGGACCTTGTCGTTCTCTTATTAATCGCTGCAACCTTCCTATCCGTCCTTTTTTTGTATTCCTTTAAATTTAATAAAAACATCACCGGCTTTATGGTCATCGGGGATTACTTTAATGCCCCTCAAATATGGACCTCCCGGACCCTTGTCCATAAGGGCAGCGTCGGTTATGACGGACAATTCTATTATTATATGGCTCATGATCCCTTCATCCTGGGTCATTCTTATGATCATATCGACTTCCCGGCCTATCGTTATCAACGCATCATCTACCCCCTGACGGTCTGGCTGCTATCTCTGGGAGAGCCGTCCTTGATCCCTTATATGATGGTGGTGGTGAATCTCCTCGGAATTTTATTAGGAACCTATTTTATCATCCGGATCCTTGCCCATTACGGCCGCAGTCCCTGGTATAGCCTGTTCTATGCCGCAACCTGGGGGTTCCTGCTTTGCCTTTTGCGCAGCCTGCCCGAACCGTTGGCTATCACTTTTGTGGTCATGGCCGTCTTTTTTTACCTTAAAGAACAAACTCTCGGGCAGGTCATCGCCCTTTCTTTGGCGGCCCTTACTCAGGAAACGACTTTATTGGTCAGTCTGGCCTTCCTTTTTTCATTTTTTTGGGGAAAAGAATGGAAACGATTCATCTATATGCTCTTCCCTCCCCTGGCCTATTCAGGCTGGCAGCTTTATCTCCACAGCCATTTTCAGACCTTTTCTTTTGTCGGCGGCACTCAGAATTTCGGCCTTCCTTTTCGGGGAATTATGCAAAAATTTATCTCCCTTGGCCAGGGCGGTCCTGCCGTTGAAAAATATGCCGAACTCCTGTTCATGGTCCTGGTCGTTATCCTGATCCTAACAGCCGTCTACGAAGTCTTTAAATATTACAGTCCTCTGACCGTTACCTTCCTGGGATACGCCCTTTTAACCTCCTTGTTAAACCAATTGATCTGGGTGGAACCCTGGTCCTATGCCCGGGCTACCCTGGGGTTGCTGGTGTTTAACTTTTTAATCTTTACAAAAGAGGGAAACCGTCTTAATTTGTTCCCCATGTTTCTGGTGCCGGTTATTTTTATTCTGTCATTAATATCAATGCGACTTCTATAAAATGTGTTCACGCAAAGCTGCAAAGAACGCAGAGAGATTTTTTTGAACAATCCCATATTTGCGCCTCTGCGTGAAAGCAGTTTTTAAAAAAGCTGAACCGATACGAATTTTATTGTACCGTTATGGACAAAAAATATCTTAACTATACAATTTTATTTATTTTTTATTTAACTTGCCTTACCGCCGGATGTTCCCCTTCTTCCGAGACTCCTGTTCCGGTAAAATCCAAGAAGGTCCAACAATATCTTGTGGGCGCTTACTATTACCCCTGGTATCCGGGAAACTGGCGTGAGGGTTATCTGAACGCCCGGTTAATTCCACCCCAATTGCCGAAATTAGGACAATATGATTCCTCGGACCTCAGGGTCATCGAGCAACATATTGCCTGGTCCTCTCAGTTCGGCATTAATTTCTGGGCCATAAGCTGGTGGCCGGGCCAACCCAAAACCGATCGGATCATTAAAGACAAAATTCTTAAGGCAAAAAATATCAACGACATTCGATTTTGCATCTTTTATGAAACCTCCGGACTCGGGTTGGCTGATGATCGAATCCATTTTACTCCGGACAAGATAAAAAAATTGGTCTCGGACTTTAAATACCTGGCTGAAAATTATTTTTCTCACCCTGCCTATCTCAAAATCAAAGGGCGTCCGGTGGCTATCATCTATTTAACCCGGACCTTTATCGGCGATTACCCGGAGGCCATCGGGGAGCTCCGAAGGAGCCTCAAAGAGATGGGGTTCGATCCTTATCTGATAGGGGATGAGATTTTTTGGTATGTCATGCGTTCCCCCCCTCTGCCTCCTTCTCCGCAGCCCAATATGGCCCGGATAAAATTATTGGACGGGATAACGGCTTACAATATGTATGATTGGGCCAAGCCTAAACAGATGGGGTACGGGAGCAAAAGCATCTTTCTTTCCGAGGTCCATGACAAGTACCGGGAATACCAGAAAGCAATCGGCCGGGAAGTTGATCTGATTCCCGCCATTCTTCCGGGCTATAACGACCGGGGGGTCCGCCTTTCCGAAAT
>JACRBX010000109.1 GCA_016219225.1 Deltaproteobacteria bacterium | reverse complement strand
GGCAGATAGAGACCGGCAGCCACCCCTAAAATAAATAAAGTCAGTCGAATCGCCCATAGGCTTTGACTGATAGAAAGGCAAAGGAGACTAACCCCTAACCCCAAGGTGGAAAAAACAATGGTTTTCCTGTGGACCACCCGGGAAGAGAGGTGCCCTGAGACGAGAAGGGACAAGCTGTAGCCTACGGTGGTCAGTAGGAAAAGGACACCGGCCTCCTTGTGGCCCAGATGAAGTTCTTTTTCTATGGTAACCATCAAAGGAGCCAGGATGATCCGGGAGATAAAATTCAAAAAAAAGATGCCGGTTAAAAAAAATACCGGACCCAGCCTGGATAAAAGGGCTGCCGGGGAACTCTCCGGGTTATTTTCTCCAGAAATATCGGCCGCCGGATGGATGTTTGTGTTTGACATGATATTTTAACCCTATAAAAAACAGCACCCCGGTGAAAGCCGGGGTCCGGAAGAATGGGAGTCCCTATGTACAGCGAAGATATTACAAAAAACTATAAACTTTAGAGACTATTTATTCAAGGGGAATTCTAACAGCCTTCCTTTCCAAAACGTTAGGCCCTTTATTTGCCTTGACAAGCCAAGAGTAGTGATTAGTTTAAAACGATCAATAATATTGAAAGGAGAAACCTTGATGGAACGTCCG
Source organism: Deltaproteobacteria bacterium (assembly GCA_016219225.1). Taxonomy (NCBI): domain Bacteria; kingdom Pseudomonadati; phylum Myxococcota; class Myxococcia; species Deltaproteobacteria bacterium. The sequence goes on along the minus strand of JACRBX010000109.1, from coordinate 4,571 downwards.
GGGATTGTTACCAGGAGAGGCAATCCTCTTACCCTTTTGGGCCCTGAGCTGAAGGTGGGAGAGGCGGCACCTGATTTTGAAGTAATCGATAATAACCTTATCGTTGTCCGGTTTTCTTCTTTTCGTGGGAAGATCTGTCTGATTGCTTCCGTCCCTTCACTGGACACGCCGGTCTGCGATATAGAAACCCGGAGGTTCAATACCGAAGCCGGCCGATTAAGCCCTGATATTCAGATCATGACCATCAGTATGGATTTGCCCTTCGCCCAGAAACGCTGGTGCGGGGCGGCCGGGGTGGATAAGGTGATCACCCTTTCCGATCATAAGGATGCCTCTTTTGGAATGGCTTACGGTGTACTCATTAAAGAGCTGCGCTTGCTGGCCAGGGCTGTTTTTGTAGTTGACCGACAGGGGATTATCCGCCATATTCAGATCGTCAAGGAGCAGACGGAAGAACCCGATTATGAACAGGTGCTCGGAATTGTCAAGGAGTTGACCCAATAAATGCAGAAGGGAGAAGAAATCATGAGCAAAACAGAGCAGAATTTAAAAGATGCCTTTGCCGGCGAATCCCAAGCCAATCGTAAATATCTGGCCTTTGCCAAACAGGCCGAGCAGGAAGGATACCCCCAGGCCGCTAAGCTATTCAGGGCCGTGGCCGAGGCCGAAACCGTCCACGCCCATGCCCATTTGCGTACTCTGGGAGGGATCAAAAAGACTGCCGAAAACCTGAAGGAGGCCCTGGCCGGCGAGATCCATGAGTTTAAAAAGATGTATCCGGCCATGATCGAGGCCGCCAAAGAAGAAGGGAATAAGGCGGCTGAACAAAGTTTTTCCTACGCCAATGCCGTAGAAGAGATTCATGCCGGTTTATATCAAAAGACCATGGATAATTTGGAAAATTTAAAACCGGCCGATTATTACGTCTGTTCGGTGTGCGGCTATACCTGTGAAAATGAGCCTCCGGAAACCTGTCCGGTCTGCGGCTCCAAGGCCAAGGCCTTTATTAAAGTCGATTAAAAATAAAGTTACAAGATGCAAGATGCAAGTATAAAAAACGGGATCAGGGCTCGGGGGTCGGGGAAAAGCAATTTTCATGATTCGTGGTGATCCCCTGGGATTTAAGGGGTTAACGCCTTGCACCTTGGACCTGTCTTTTAAAAGGAGGCTGTGGTGTCCAAAGCCGAAGAAATGTTTCAATGCCAATCGGTAAATTGCGGTTATATTTACGATCCGGATAAAGGCGATAAAAAAGGCAAGATCCCCAAAGGGACCTGCTTTGCCGATCTGCCGGAAGATTGGAAATGTCCCATCTGCGGAGCCGGCAAAAAAAATTTCCGTCCTTTGGCCGGAGCGGGCTCGACGGCCCAGGAGGGATGTTAGTTACCTGTTAAACCCTCAAGCCCCTTGGGGAAACACGAAGCATGAAAATGCGAATATCGAATAATGAATGTCGAAGTAAGGTTGGTTTTGACCCCGCAACCCGTAACTCGTAACCCGCAACGACCAGCGGGGAAGGACCTCTCGTGGATTCATGAGACAGCAAATCTTGATCTTCATTTCCCTTGCTCTAACTATTTATTTCGGTCTTCATACCCTGCTTTTCTTCCTCCTGGTAAAGTTTTTCAGCCTGAAAGACCGGCTCGCCCGATTCGGGTTAGCCGCCCTGCTTTTATTTCTGGCCTTAAGTTTCATCGCGGCCTTTATCTGGAGCCGGTCTGGCGGACAACCCTTCCTCCGCTGGTTTTATTATGGTTCAGCCCTGTGGCTTGGGATTCTGGTCAATCTGTTGCTCATCTTAGGAACAGGGCTTTTGGTGTACACCCTCCTCAAATCCATTGCCCTGAAACCAGACCTTAAATTCCTTGGGGTGTGTCTCCTTGGCCTGACCGTCCTGTACACCTTCTATGGTCTTCATCAGGCCACCCGGATCAAAACCACTTTCCTGTCCATCCCGATTAAAAATCGCCCACCGGAATGGCAGGGCAAAAAAATCGCCCAGGTATCGGACATCCATCTGGGACTGATTAATGGGGAAGACCTGGCCCGAAAGATAACCAACCAGTTCAATGGTCAAAAGGTGGATCTGGTTTTTCTTACCGGCGATATATTGGATGGCAGCGGGGACAATCTGGCCCGTTTAATCGAACCCTTTGACCGGATCAAAGCCCCGGTTTTTTATATTACCGGCAATCACGAAACTTATGTGGGTTTGGATAAGGTTGTAAAGGCTATTGAGAGGACGAAAATCAGATTGTTGCGCGATGAAATTATCGATCTCGGCGGGGTCCAGGTGATCGGGATCGATTATCCTCCGCGAGGACAAAGGAAAAATCTGAAGCCGATTTTAGAAAAAATCGACAAAACGAAACCCGGCATCCTCCTCTGGCATGAACCCTCCAATATTGAATTGGCCAGACGCTATCCTATTGCTTTACAGCTTTCAGGACATACCCATAACGGCCAAATGTGGCCCATGAAACTTTTCACCTATCTCATCTATAAGGGCTATGACCACGGTCTCCATCGAATGGGAGATTATTCCCTGTATACCACCAGCGGGGTCGGCACCTGGGGACCGCCAATGCGCATCGGAAGCAGGCCGGAAATTGTGATTATCACCGTCCAATAAAAATCAGTCCATCATCTGTTGATCTCGAATGAACCCAATCACATCCTTATTAAAAGTGTCCGGGTCCTCCATGAAGAACAAATGTCCCAAACCTTCATAGACCTTAAGCCGGGCCTGAGAAATCCGTTCTTTTAATTCCTCGGCATCGACTACGGGCAGCAGCAGGTCGGCCCGGCCGTGCAGAATAAGGGTGGGAAGGATAATTTGATGGATTTGATCGCAGACCTTGAACCTCCCAATGGCCTGCCGGTGGCGGACAAAGGTTTCCAGAGGCGGGCGTTGGGCCAGGCTTTTTTTGACGAACTCATTGATGATATCGGGTCGATGGGCCAAAGACTCTTTGGAAAAGAAAACCGGCAGGGAACGGCGCACATTTTCTTCATCGGAAAGCTCCGGGCGGGTGGCAAATAATTCCAAGACTTGGGGATCGGTCGTGGTCCCCGTGGCGGCATTACAGGTAGTACAACCCAGGATTAAACGCTTGACCAAATCCGGTCTTAAAAGGGTCACCTGCTGGGCGATCATGCCGCCCATGGAAATGCCCAGTAAATAGACCGGTCCTACCCCTAAGTGCTCGATCAGGGCGATTACGTCTCCGGCCATATCAGCTATGGTATAAGGGGGTTCCACCCGGTCGCTATTCCCGGTGTCCCGATTGTCAAAAGTTACCACCTTGAAGTGTTCGCTCAGCACCGGGATCTGGTTGTACCACATGGACCCCGCCGAGGCAAACCCCCGGATCAGGAGCAAAGGTTCCCCCTGTCCTTCCAGATAATAGGCAATTTTTATCCCATCTCTCTTAAGAAACACCTGAGCCTCCTTATCGCTAAACGGCAAAACTTGCCTTGTTCGTTCACATCAGGCCATATAGTTATAGACCCCTTTCTTTAAATGCTTCATTGAAGCAATTAGATTTCTTTAGTCAGGCTAATCGCTCCATGAAGCATTTGTATCATTTCCAGGAAGACCATTCAGATTATTTCCCGGATCGAGGAAATCAACCAATGATTTCCACTTCCCCTTCGATCTCCACCGGGATATTAAAGGGCAGCTCGGCCAGGCCCACGGCCGACCGGGCATGATCCCCTCTTTCCTTTCCATACAACTCAATAATCAAATCCGAGAAGCCATTGATCACCGAGGGCAGTTGATTAAAACCCGGGGCGGCATTGACCATGCCGAAGACCCGCAACCAGGCGCTGATCCGGTCCAGGTCTCCCAGGGTGCGTTTCAGGTCCCCCAGGATGGCGAGGGCGGTCAGCCTGGCCGCCTGATAGCCTTCTTCCAAGGTAACCTCGGCCCCGACCTTTCCCAGAGGATTGGCCAGAGAACCGTCAGGGTTGAGGGGGGGATGGCCGGAAATAAAGGCGCGGTTGCCCCGCACCCTGACCCAGGAAAAGGGCAGTACTACCCCCGAAGGGGCCTTGACCGGTTCCGGCAGGACCAGCCCCAGTTCTTTTAGTTTGGCTTCTATACCCAAATCGTTTACCTGCTTTTCCGACATAAAACCTCCTTTGTAAATTTTTCCAAATGACCCGCTAAATTTCTTCTACCAAATCGTTAAAAAAGGTATAATTCAAGAACAACAGCTTCTAAAAACGGGAGGCCACTTTTTTGTCATTCCGGTGAAAACCCGAATCCAGGTTCAATGGTCTGGTTCCCGGCATTCGCCGGGACGGTCTCTGGACCCCGGTTTTCACCGGGGTGACGATGTCGAGGGCTTTTTATAACTTAACCAATCATAATAGGTCAGGCATCTTGCCTGGTCACGGGTTTATGGAAAAATCCCTTTAGACGTATAGACTTTATCAAAAAATAAACTAAATGTCACTATCGGGAAAAAAAGAAAATGATATCCAATTCTTTTGAGATCATTTCCGGAATATATTGCGTGGGCGGTCCTGATATTTCCCATCCCCAGGATGCCTTGGTCTATCTG
>JACRBX010000108.1 GCA_016219225.1 Deltaproteobacteria bacterium | reverse complement strand
TTACCACGAAGACTCGAAGGCACAAAGAAATGCATAAAGCTTTCATGTTTGTTTAACCCTCATGAAATTAAGACCTTCTTTGTGTCTTAGTGTCTTAGTGGTAAAAAATTTTCTTGCCATTTTGAGAAGAATTTTATTCCTCAGTTACTAATACCTCGTTGAGGCACCACGAAACATGAAAATGGAACAGTCAAAGGCTTATTTAGGCACGGGTCAGGCACAAAGCCTGACACAGGGATTACACGGATTAACCATTTAATTTCTCAAGAAAAGGGGCTTCCCTTTTTTTGAGACCAGCTTCCGCCGAAGGCGGATATTGGTCATCCCTCAATCCAGGTTTATCGGGATCGAGGGATACCCCATGGCTTTAACCGTGAAATCCGTGCCAAAAATTTATTTTCGAAGAGAAATCGCAGCCAAGGAGCTTAAGGCACGAATAGGAACACTATGATCAGGCCCGGAGACCGGAAAATTCAGATGGTCATTCATGTAGCCCGGCGTCTCGGTGATTTGAGAGAAAAGGTTGTTTTCCTGGAGCAATCTTCCGGATACGGGGAGGAGGTAACCCCGACCGCCGGTCACCAATAGGAACACCTAAAAAAAAATGGCCTACAAAAAATCTTGTAAGCCATTGAAATCTTGGTAGCGGGGGCAGGATTTGAACCTGCGACCTTCGGGTTATGAGCCCGACGAGCTACCGGACTGCTCCACCCCGCGATCTTCTGATTTTATATCATTCAAAGATTAAATTTGTCAATCCTTATTGTGTCTCATCGGCTTTTTTTTCAGCCCCTTCTTCTTTCTTGCCTTGTCCGGGCATCAGCCCTTTCACCTTATCCATGGCCTTCTGGGTCTTCGTCTTTTTCTTTTTGACTTTTTTATCTTCAGAGCGTCCGACCAGTTCGATGACGGAAACAGGGGCGCCGTCCCCTTTACGATAACGCAATTTGGTGATCTGGGTATACCCGCCGTTACGTTCTAAAAAACGGTCTTTGATTTCTCCGAACAATTTGTAAACGACCTTCTTATCTTGAATAACCGCCAGGGCCTGCCGACGGGCATGAAGATCTCCCTGTTTGGCCAAAGTAATCATGTGATCGGCCTCGATCCGAAGTTCTTTGGCCTTGGCCAGAGTGGTTTCGATTCGTTCATGTTCCAGGAGGGAAGTGACCATGTTCCGCATCAGGGCCTTCCGATGACTGGTGGTGCGACTTAATTTTCTTCCAGTACAATTATGCCTCATAATTGCTTTCCTTCTTTTCTTCCGGCTGGGGAGGGACAAACCCATCCATTTTTAACCCCAGGTGTAAACCCATCTCATCTAAAATGGCTTTAATTTCATTCAACGATTTTCGCCCGAAATTTTTAGTCTTCAACATCTCCGGCTCTGTTTTTTGAACCAGTTCCCAAATATATCGGATATTGGCATTCTTCAAACAATTGGCCGACCGGACGGAAAGTTCCAATTCTTCAACGCTTTTATATAAATTCTGGTTAACCTGTTCTTCCTGGTGGATGACTTCCTTCCGTTCCGGCTCTTCGGTTTCTTCTTCAAAATTAACGAAAGGACTCAACTGCTCCTTTAATATCTTGGCGGCTATAGCCACCCCATCTTCGGGCGTAATGCTTCCATCGGTCCAGACCTCCAGGGTCAGTTTATCGTAATCGGTGATTTGACCGACCCGGGCCGTACCCACTACATAGGTAACCTTTTTAATCGGGGAATAAGCGGTATCCAAAAAGATGGTCCCGACCGGGGCATTTTCCTCCTTATTCCTTTCCGAAGGAACATACCCCTTCCCCATTTTAACCGTCATTTCGGCCTTTAATTGCCCATCCCCCGATAGCGTGGCGATGAGCAGGTCCGGATTCAACACCTCGACGTGAGGATCACAGATAAAATCCTTGGCCCGGACCACGCCTTCCCGGTTGGCATTGATTTTGATGGTCCGGGGTTCGTCGCCGTGGAGCTTTAATCGAACCGCCTTAAAATTTAAAATGATATCCGTCACATCTTCCACAACACCCGGGAAGGTTGAAAATTCATGCAACACCCCGTCGAACTTTACGGAAACAATGGCCGCCCCCTGAAGTGAAGATATGAGAACCCTTCGCAGAGCATTCCCCAAAGTAATCCCAAAGCCTCGTTCCAAGGGTTCACAAACGAATTTTCCATAGAATCGACTGTGCCCGTCCGGATCCACTTCCAGTCTTTTGGGCTTTATCAGTTCGCGCCAGTTCCGATACATAATCTCTCCTTAGCCTCTTCCAAGTTTGAATACGGATTACTTGGAATAAAGTTCGACAATAAGCTGTTCCTGCATGGGCATGGTTAAATCTTCCCGGACCGGTAAGGCCTTTACGATTCCGGAATAGTGCGTTTTCTCAAGTTCTAACCATTGTGGAACCCCTCGTCGGGCCACCGCTTCCATAGATTCGATAATAGAAGCTATTTTCTGGCTCTTCTCTTTAACGGACACCGTGTCCCCCTTTTTAACCTGGAAGGAGGGAATATTGACTTTCCGGTCATTCACCAAAAAATGATTATGTCGAACCAACTGTCGGGCCTGATTTCTGGAATTGGCAAACCCTAACCGGTAGACCACATTATCTAATCGTTTCTCCAAAAGGATTAATAGGTTGGTGCCGGTAATCCCTTTTAAACGATCGGCCTTGGCAAAGGTTCCTCTGAATTGAGATTCGAGCAGCCCGTACATCCATTTCACCTTCTGCTTTTCTCTCAGTTGAATCCCGTATTCAGACCGTTTGGTACGACCCTGCCCATGCTGTCCCGGGGCATAACTCCGGCGTTCGAAAGCACATTTATCCGAATAACACCGATCCCCTTTAAGGAACATTTTTAAGTTTTCCCGCCGGCATAATCGGCAGACCGAATCTCTATATCTAGCCAATCTCTTCCTCCTCTGGATTGATGATTAACGAATCAGACCCTTCGCTTTTTGGGGGGACGACACCCATTATGCGGTATGGGGGTCACGTCACGGATCAATTTAACCTGGAACCCGGTGGCCTGCAAGGCCCTCAAAGCCGCCTCGCGGCCGGCGCCCGGTCCTTTCACAAAAACATCCACAGAGCGCATACCGTTTTCCATCGCCCGTTTAGCCGCTTCTTCAGCAGCCAACTGGGCGGCAAAGGGGGTACTCTTTCTGGACCCTTTAAACCCCTGCGTTCCGGCACTGGCCCAGGAGATTACATTCCCCATCAGGTCGGTAATCGTGATGATCGTATTATTGAACGTGGATTGAATGTGGGCAATCCCGGTGGGGATGTTTTTCTTTTCTTTTTTCTTTTTAACCGTCTTTTTTACTTCTTTGGCCATGATTCACCCCGAAAGTTATTTTTTCTTTTTTCCGGCCAGCGTCCGACGCGGGCCTTTGCGGGTCCGGGCATTGGTATGAGTCCGCTGCCCCCGCACCGGCAGGGATTTGCGGTGCCTGAGCCCGCGATAGGTCCCCAAATCCATCAACCGTTTAATACTCATGGAAACTTCACGGCGCAGATCCCCTTCCACCCGAACCGCACCGTCTACCACCTTCCGGATTTGGGCGATCTGGATTTCGTTCAACTGATCGGTCTTGGTGTCTAAAGGAATTTGGGCTTCCCCTAAAATCTTTTTGGAAGTAGCCCGCCCTATCCCATAAATATAAGTCAAAGCCACTTCAATCCGTTTATTCTTCGGTAAATCAATTCCCGCTATTCTGGCCAAACCGGTCCTCCCCTTCTTATCCTTGTCGCTGTTTGTGTTTGGGGTTTTCGCAAAGTACCCGCACCACCCCTTTGCGCTGAATAATTTTACATTTGCTGCATATCTTCTTTACTGATGCCTTGACTTTCATAATGAGCCTCAACCCCAGGATTCGAGGATTCAAGAGTTCAAGGGTTCGAGTGAATTTCTTTGTCTCTTCACTTGAATCCTGGCCCCCTTTAATCCTGGACCCCTCGTTTATTTTGTTCGATATGTTATCCGGCCTCGTTTAAAATCATAGGGGGATAACTCCACCGTCACCCGGTCCCCCGGCAAGATTTTTATAAAATGCATCCGCATCTTTCCGGATATATGGGCCAGGACTCGATGGCCGTTATCCAGTTGAACCCTGAACATGGCGTTCGGCAGGGTTTCAACGACCGTACCTTCCACTTCAATCGCTTCTTCTTTGGGCATAATTCTTTAAAAAAGGGTTGTCCAGTGATCAGCCTGGGTCAAAATCCGGCAACCATTTTCCGTAACGGCTATCGTATGCTCAAAGTGGGCCGACAAACTCCTGTCTTTAGTAACCGCCGTCCAACCATCGGACAGCAGTTCAACTTCACTGGACCCGACATTAACCATAGGTTCTATGGCTATAACCATTCCTGGTTTTAAAAGGATGCCCCTGCCCGCTTCTCCGAAATTGGGAACCTGGGGATCTTCATGAAGGGCCTTTCCTATGCCGTGTCCAACAAATTGACGGACCACTGAAAACCCGTTGTCCTCCACAAATTTTTGAACGGCAAAGGAGACATCTCCCAAACGCCTTCCGGCCTTCACCTGCTCCATGCCCTTAAACAAAGCTTCCCGGGTGACCCGGATCAGCTTTTCTGCCAGAGGCGAAATATCCCCGACCGCCTGGGTCAGGGCCGCGTCTCCGTAATACCCGTCCAGGTAAACCCCGAAATCCAGACTGACGATATCCCCGTCAACCAGCCTTCTTTTGGAAGGGAATCCATGGACGACTTCTTCATTGACCGAAACACACAGATTAAAAGGATACCCGTGGTATCCTTTAAAAGCCGGCCGGGCCTTTTTTTTTAAAGAAAGCCGGGCCGCCAATTGATCCAATTCCCGGGTGGTGACCCCCGGTTTGATCCGGCTTCTAATCTCCGATAAAATTTCAGCAACCAGCTTCCCCGAGGTGCTCATTTTTTCGATCTCCTCCGGGGATTTCAAGAAGATCATCGGCAACCTTAAGAGAGGACCTTGGCGATCCTGTCGAATATCTGCTGAATCCCCCCTTGCCCATCAATCGACCGGATCAGATTTTTCTCTTTATAGTACTGAATTAAGGGGAAAGTCTGCGAATCATAAACATCCAGGCGGTTTCGGACCGTATCTTCATTATCATCATCCCGCTGATAAAGCTCCCCCTGGCATTTGTCGCACAAATCTTTGTTCACCGGCGGATCAAAAATAACATGATAGCCTCGACCACATTGGCGACAGGTCCTCCGACCGGTCAGCCGTTTAATCAAATCCCCTTTGTCCACCTCGATGGAGATAACATGGTCGATGGCCGATTGCATATCAGCCAATACCTTGTCCAGGGCCTGGGCCTGTGCGACGGTCCGGGGAAAGCCGTCCAGGATATAACCCTTCTGGCAATCTGGTTCCTTCAACCGGTCCCGGATAATATCAATGACCACTGCATCAGGGACCAAAAGCCCTTTATCCATATATTCTTTGGCCTTAAGGCCCAACGGGGTTCGCTCTTTCAAGGCCGCCCTTAAGATATCACCGGTTGAAATCTGAGGAATATGATAGGTATCGATCATCATCTTGGCCTGCGTTCCTTTGCCGGCACCCGGTGGTCCTAACAATATTAAATTCATTTCCTTCCTCCTTGATCCTTAAAGACTATCTTTTAATGCGAGCCATTCCTTTTTTCATAAATCCTTCGTAATGGCGGGTCAACATATGGGATTCGATTTGGGCCATGGTATCAATAGCCACCCCGATAACAATCAGCAGGGCGGTTCCACCGAAATAAAAAGGAACATTAAAGCGATGGATCAGGACGGTCGGCAAGACGCAAACCGCCGAGATATACAAGGCCCCGCCGAAGGTGATGCGGGTCAATATCTTGTCGATATAATCGGCTGTCCTTTTCCCGGGCCGGATCCCCGGAATATAGCCGCCGTATTTCTTCATATTCTCGGCCACATCGACCGGGTTGAAGGTTACCGCCGTATAAAAATAGCAAAAAAAGAAAATAAAACCCACATACACCAGAGAATAAAGCAGGCCGCCAACGGACAGATAATTCTTGACGAAAGCGCTCAGCCACTGGATCTGAATAAACTGGGTGATGGTGGCCGGGAACATCAGGATGGAAGACGCAAAAATGGGCGGTATGACCCCGGACGTATTGATCTTTAAGGGCAAATGGGTACTTTGCCCCCCATAAACCTTACGGCCCACTACCCGTTTGGCATATTGCACCGGGATGCGTCTTTGCCCCCGCTCCACAAAAACGATAAATCCGACCACGCCGGCCATCAGGGCCATCAGCAACAAGACAAAGATGAAATTCATCTCACCGGTCCGCACCAGTTGCCAGGTATTGGCCAAAGCCGTGGGCATACGGGCCACGATACCGGCGAAGATGATCAAAGAGATGCCGTTTCCAATACCCCGTTCGGTAATCTGCTCTCCCAGCCACATGATAAAGGCCGTTCCGGAAGTGAGAGTAATCATGGTCATCAAACGGAAAGACCAACCGGCGTGAATAACCACGGAGGCCCCACCGGGTCCGGACATGTTTTCCATTCCAACGGCGATCCCCAAACCCTGAAAAAGGGAAAGGACTACCGTTCCATAGCGGGCATACTGAGTGATCTTTTTCCGGCCGGCCTCCCCTTCTTTTTTTAATTTATCTAAGTAGGGGATGACCACCGTCAAGAGGTCCAGAATAATGGAAGCACTGATATAAGGCATGATCCCCAGGGCGAAGACGGACATGTGCTCCAGTGCCCCGCCGGAAAACATATCAAACAAACCGAACAAGGTTCCCTGGGCCCTTTTAAAAAAGGCCGCTAAAGCCACCGTATCGATTCCCGGGGAAGGGATATGGACCCCGACGCGGTATACGGCCAGCATGGCCAGAGTGAACCAGATCTTCTTCTTCAGTTCGGGAATCTTGGTAATATTTTGAATGCCGCCGATCATTGGTTATCTTCTCTTTTGATCTTCTTGCTATTGTTTAAATGTGCTTTCGGGAATTCCCATTCCGCATTCCGAAATCCGCAATCCGCAATTCAAATGACTTCAACCGTTCCACCGGCAGCCTCAATCTTTTGTCTAGCCCCCTGGCTGCATTTATTAACCTTGACAAACAAGGGGTTTTCAATCTCACCGTGTCCCAACAGCTTGACCCCGTCCTTCAAACGGTGGATGATTCCCATCTGGAAAAGCCCGGGCACGTCCACGGTAGCGCCTTTTTCAAAAGATTTAAGATCCCGGATATTGATCAAAGCATATTCGTTTTTTCGAATAGGGGTAAATCCGCGCTTAGGCAGTCGTCTTTGGATGGGCATTTGGCCCCCCTCAAAACCAGGCCGAACCCCGCCTCCCGATCGGGCATTCTGCCCTTTACTCCCCCGGGTAGCCGTCTTCCCGTGTCCGGAACCTAAGCCTCTGCCTACTCGTTTAGGCTTTTTTTTGGAACCGGGTGCCGGCGACAAATTTCCTAAATGATATCTTATGCCTTTGGGTTCTGCATCCATGTAAACGACTCCATTCTCATTCTTTTACTTCCACCAGATGGGATATTTGTCGAATCATCCCTCTAAGTTCCGGCGTATCTTTACGGGTTATAGTCCTGTTCATTTTGGTCAATCCCAAGCTTTGAAGGGTTCGCCGATGTTTAGGGGGGCGGCCGATGCCGCTTTTGGATAAAGTTATTTGAATCATTTTCTTAGTCATAGGAGTTACCTGATTTCTACCAAGGTTTTGCCCCTTTTTTGGGCGATCATCTCAGGGCTGTTTAAATTGCGCAAGGCCTCCAGGGTGGCCCGGATGACATTATGGGGATTATGAGAGCCCAAACATTTGGTTAAAATGTTTTGCACCCCCACGGCTTCCATAACCGCGCGAACGACCCCGCCGGCGATGATCCCGGTCCCTTTTGAGGCCGGCTTCAGTAAGACCCGACCGGCCCCAAAGGAGCCGATTACCTCATGAGGAATGGTTTGTTCGGTTAAAGGAAATCCCTTCATCTCCCTTTTAGCCTTTTCCATAGCCTTGCGGATGGCTTCAGGGACTTCGTTGGCCTTCCCCAATCCGGCCCCGACATTCCCGTTTCCATCACCGACTACGGCCAGGGCACTAAAGCTGAATCGCCGGCCGCCTTTGACCACCTTGGCCACACGACTGATATGAACCACTTTATTGATTAATTGCTTGTCTGTTGAATTGAAGTCTACCAATCTCGCCCCCCTTTAGAAGTCCAGCCCGGCTTCCCGCGCGGCTAAAGACACGGCTTTTACCCGACCGTGATACAAAAAACCGTTTCGATCAAAAACCACCTGTTTGATCCCTTTTTCCATTGCCTTTTGGGCCAACAGGGCCCCCACCTTTTGGGCCACCGCCACCTTGCCGGGGACCCGGATCTCCCGTATTTCCGGGCTCAAACTGGATACCTGGACCAGCGTCTGGCCGGTGTCATCCACAATGATCTGGGCATAAATATTCCGGGCACTGCGAAAAACCGAAAGCCGAGGGCGTGTTGCATCACCCCAGATTTTTTTCCTCACCCGCTTTTTTCTTTTCAAATGAGTTAATTTTTTTTTCTTTAAAGCTTCCATAACACCCTCATAGATTATTTAGAACCGGTTTTCCCGACCTTCCGACGGATCTTTTCTTCCTGATACTTGATCCCTTTGCCCTTATACGGTTCGGGGGGCCTGAACCTTCGGATCCGGGCGGCCGTCAGCCCTAAAAGATCCCGGTCGATACCTCTTAGAATCAGCTTGGTCTGCTTTTCTACCTGAGCGGAAATCCCCTCCGGTAACGGAAAGGGAACGGGGTGCGAATAACCGAGGTTAAAGATCAGTTGATCCCCCTGGAGTTCCGCCCGGTACCCGACCCCCTGAATCTCTAAAACCCTTTCAAACCCATCGGCCACCCCTTTGATCATATTGGCTAATAAGGTCCGGAATAAGCCGAATAAGGCGTTGACCTTCTGGCCTTCTTCCAGGGGATGAACGGTGACCAGGTTCTCTTCCACCTGAATGGACAATTGGGGCGGAACGACCCGGCGCAATTCCCCTTTAGGACCCTGAACAACGACCCCCTCAGCAGTAAAAACAACCTTTACTTTATCGGGTATCGGAATGGGTTTTTTTCCAACCCTTGACATAACTTCCTCCTTTATAGCCTTTCAGCCCCTTACCAGACCGTGCAGATAATCTCTCCGCCCACCCCATGCTTTCGGGCTTCCCGCTCGGTCATTACCCCCTTAGAGGTAGTCAAAATCGATAAACCCATTCCATTCAGGACCTTGGGAATATTATCCTTTTTGGCATAGTAGCGCCTACTGGGTCGACTAGCCCTTTCGATACTGCCGAGGACCTGTTGATTCTTCTCGTCAAACTTTAGATAAAGGCGCAGTAATCCCTGGCGGTTATCCTTAATGACCTTAAAATTTTTGATATATCCCTCATCTTTTAATATCCTGGCGATCTGTATCTTGATCTTGGAAGCCGGGATATCTACTTTGCTGAATTTAGCGGAACTGCCGTTTCGAATCCTGGTCAGCATATCGGCGATGGGATCGGTCATACCCATAAGTTTTAACTCCTTTTTCGGTTCCTTGGAATGGTGGTCTGTCTACCAACTGGATTTCACTACACCGGGGATATCCCCTTTGAGGGCCATCAGCCGGAAACAGATACGGCAAATTCCGAATTTTCTAATAAAGCCCCTGGGACGTCCACATAAGGGACATCGATTATAAGATCGGACCTTGAACTTTGGCGTCCGGCTGGCTTTGATCATTAAAGACGTCTTGGCCAAATTATCTTCCTCCTTTGTTTAGCAAACAGGTGTCAGCATTCAGCGTTCGGCAAAAACCCTTCTTTTATTATTTGTTTTAAAGCTGAAGGCTAATTGCTGATCGCTTATTAGCTGGTTAATTGCGAAAAGGCATCCCCAATAATTTCAACAAGAGCCGACCTTCTTCATCGGTCTTGGAAGTGGTTACAATGGTGATATTCAACCCCTTGACCTTGTCGATCTTGTCGTAATTGATCTCTGGAAAAATGATATGTTCCCGGATCCCCAAAGTATAATTACCGCGCCCGTCAAAGGATTTTGGTGATACCCCCCGAAAATCCCGAACCCGCGGCAAGGCAATGTGGATCAATTTTTCCAGGAAGTCGAACATGCGATCTCTTCGCAGGGTCACCATACAGCCGATGGGCATATTTTCCCGCAATTTAAAGGATGCGATGGATTTTTTGGCCCGGGTAACCACCGGTCTTTGCCCGGCGATGAGAGCCAGTTCTTCAACGGCATTATCCATGATCTTGATATTTTGAATAGCTTCCCCAAGGCCCATATTGAGCACAATACTCTGGAGCTTGGGGACTTCCATGACATTGCGAAAATTAAACTCTTTGATCAGTTGGGGTTTGACTTCGTTTTCATAAAGATCTTTTATTCTGGACATGCCCTCTTACATCCTTTCCCGGCTATTTATTCTCCAAAATCTCCCCGCATTTTTTGCAAATGCGGAGCGTTTTCCCATCCGGTTGCCTCTGATAACCAACCCGAACCGGGTCGGTGCATTTTCCACAGATGAGCTTCACATTGGAAACATGGAGGGGGGCCTCTTTTTCAATGATACCCCCTTTACTGACCTTTCCTCCGGGACGTGTATGCCGTTTGATATAGTTGACTTTTTCTACGATTACCCGGTTTTTTTCCGGAAAGACTTTAAGGATTTTTCCAACCTTACCCTTTTCTTTCCCGGAAATAACCATGACTTTGTCATTCTTTTTGATTCTTATTTTTTGCCCGATCATGGCCGATCCTTTTTAATTCGTATTACGCCGTCTACCGCCCCGGACCTCTTGCTCTTAAGGTTCAAGGGTAGTCTCATTAGCATGGGTTCGTTGCCTTGTTTATCCCTCGCCTCGTGCCTATCCTGTTTTTTAAAGCACTTCAGGGGCCAGGGAAATGATCTTCATGAAATTCTTAGCCCTGAGTTCCCGCGCCACCGGTCCAAAAATACGCGTTCCCACCGGTTCCCGCTGTTGATTGATCAAAACCGCCGAATTGTCATCAAACTTGATATAGGAGCCATCGGGACGGGAGATCTCTTTTTTGGTCCGAACCACCACCGCCTTCATGACATCCCCTTTTTTAACCTTGGCATTCGGGATGGCTTCCTTAACGGAAACCACGATTATATCCCCGACCCGGGCATATCGACGGCGGGTTCCACCCAACACCCGAATACAAAATACTTTTTTAGCTCCAGAATTATCGGCTACATCTAATTGAGTTTGTGTCTGTATCATAAGGGATCACCCTGCCTTCTACTCCATTTTCTTTTCGATCTTGCTGACCTTAAATCGCTTCTGCTTACTTAGAGGACGCGTCTCCGTCAGTAAAACCCGATCCCCGATACGGCATTCATTTCCTTCATCGTGGGCCATGAATTTGTCCTTTTTACGGATAAACTTTTGGTAAACCGGATGTTTTACCAACCGTTCAACCGAAACCACTACGGTTTTTTCCATTTTATTGCTCACCACGGTCCCGGTTAAGGTCTTATGACTGCCCCTTTGTTTCATATCCTAAACCCCTTTGTTTTTTTCATGATTGAACATTTTGGCGGAAAGAACCGTTTTAATGCGGGCCAGATCTTTTCTGGTCATCGGGATGCGCATGGTATTTTCCAACAGTCCCGTGGCATGCTGAAACCGTAAATTGAACAAGGTCTCCTGGACCTCTCTCTCTTTGGACCGCAACTCCTCGATGGTCAAATCCTTTAACTCCTTGGCTTTCACTGCTGGCTCCTTACCACGATTTTGGTCTTAATGGGAAGTTTATGGGCGGCTAAACGCAGGGCCTCATCGGCCACTTCTTTAGAAACCCCTTCCATTTCATAAATCATCCGTCCGGGACGGATGACGGCCACCCAGGCCTCCGGAGCACCCTTCCCCTTGCCCATCCGGGTTTCAGCCGGTTTTTTGGTAATCGGCTTGTCCGGGAAAATGCGTATCCAGATCTTTCCACCCCGCTTGATGGAACGGGTCATGGCGATACGGGCGGCTTCGATCTGCTGGGCGGTCAAGCGCCCGCATTCCATGGCCTGAAGACCGAAGTCGCCGAATTCCAAATTGGAACCCCGATAGGCGGCGCCCCGCATCCGGCCCTTTTGTTGTTTGCGAAATTTTACTTTTTTTGGACTGAGCATGACAGATATTCCTTATAGTTCAGGCTATGGGCTATAGGCAATGGGCTATAGGTTAACGCATTTCCCTATCCGGCTTTCGCCTATCGCCTCGTGCCCCTTGCCTCTTGCCTGTTTTTTTTAAACCGGCATTTCCGCTAATTTTTCCCCTTTAAAGATGATGACCTTGATTCCGATAAGGCCATAGGTTGTAGCCGCCTCGGCAAACCCGTAATCGATATCGGCCCGCAGGGTGTGCAGCGGCACCCGGCCTTCCCGATACCACTCCGTCCGGGCCATTTCCGCCCCACCCAGACGTCCGGCACAAGCGATCTTAATCCCTTTGGCCCCGAATTTCCTGGCGGAACTCACCGCCTTTTTCATGGCCCGCCGGAAGGCCACCCGACGCTCCAACTGGGAAGCCACATTTTCGGCCACCAATTGGGCCTCGACCTCCGGTTTACGGACCTCCTGGATATCCAGGATGACCTCACGGCTGATCTTTTTTTCCAAATCCTTTTTCAGGATTTCAATCTGGGACCCTTTTTTGCCGATAACGATCCCGGGCCGAGCCGTAAAAATAATAATTTTGGCTTTATTGGCCGCCCTTTCTATCTCAATCCGCGCAATACCAGCTTCAAACAACCTTTTTTTCAGAAAATCACGGATTTTCTTGTCTTCCTGAATCAACTGTGCGAATTCTTTATCAGCAAACCACCTGGAATTCCAGTCCTTGTTTAAAACCAACCGGAATCCTTTTGGATGTGTCTTTTGTCCCAAACCGACCTCCTTGT